>NZ_FOJJ01000002.1 GCF_900111775.1 Desulfuromonas acetexigens
GCAGGCCCGGAGCGGATCACGCCCGAAGCGAGGCCGCCAGGTTGCGCCGGGACGGCCGCGAAGAGAGGCCCGCCGGGCTGTTGCGACGGGCCGAACAAGGCCGGAGAATGCCCGCCAGAGGCCACCGGCACAGAGGCCAAAGGGACCGCCCGAAGTGAGGCAGCCAGGCCGCCAGGTTGACCGGAACGGCCGCGAAGAGAAGCCCGCCGGGGCTGTTGCGAGGGGTCGAAAAAGGCCAGAGAATGACCGCCAGGAGCCACCGGCACAGCGGCCAAGGGGACCGCCCGAAGCGGGGCCACAGTAGGGAGCCCGCCGGGGCTTTCGGAGCCAGTTCAACAGACCGAAAGCCCGGAGCGGAACGCGCCCGCAGCCAGGCCGCCAGGTTGCCCGCGAAGAGAGGCCCGCAGGGCTGTTGCGAAGGGGAAAATCAGGCCGGAGAGACCGCCTCGGATCATGACCGCCAGAACCCGCCGCCGAGGGTTCCGGGCCGTCCTGGGGGGATCGCCGCCGGGAGTCCGCAGGCCGCCGCAGAGAGGCCGCCGGAGCTCCCGGAACCAGTTCAGCAGACCGAAGGCCCGGAACGGATCGCGCCCGCAGCCAGGCCGCCAGGTTGCCCGCGAAGAGAGGCCCGCAGGGCTGTTGCGAAGGGGAAAATCAGGCCGGAGAGGCCGCCCCGGATCATGACCGCCAGGAGCCACCGGCACAGCGGCCAAGGGGACCGCCCGAAGCGGGGCCACAGTAGGGAGCCCGCCGGGGCTTTCGGAGCCAGTTCAACAGACCGCAGGCCCGGAGCGGATCACGCCCGAAGCGAGGCCGCCAGGTTGCGCCGGGACGGCCGCGAAGAGAGGCCCGCCGGGCTGTTGCAAAGGGGAAAATCAGGCCGGAGAGGCCGCCCCGGATCATGACCGCCAGGAGCCACCGGCACAGCGGCCAAGGGGACCGCCCGAAGCGGGGCCACAGTAGGGAGCCCGCCGGGGCTTTCGGAGCCAGTTCAACAGACCGCAGGCCCGGAGCGGATCACGCCCGAAGCGAGGCCGCCAGGTTGCGCCGGGACGGCCGCGAAGAGAGGCCCGCCGGGCTGTTGCGACGGGCCAAACAAGGCCGGAGAATGCCCGCCAGAGGCCACCGGCACAGAGGCCAAAGGGACCGCCCGAAGTGAGGCAGCCAGGCCGCCAGATTGACCGGAACGGCCGCGAAGAGAAGCCCGCCGGGGCTGTTGCGAAGGGGAAAATCAGGCCGGAGAGGCCGCCCCGGATCATGACCGCCAGAACCCGCCGCCGAGGGTTCCGGGCCGCCCTGGGGGGATCGGTGAAGGGATCTCCGCCAGGAGCCCGCAGGCCGCCGCAGAGAGGCCGCCTTGACGCCTGGAACCAGTTCAGCAGACCGCAGGCATGGAGCGGATCACGCCCGAAGCCAGGCCGCCAGGTTGCGCCGGGACGGCGACGAAGAGAAGCCCGCCGGGGCTGTTGCGAGGGGTCGAAAAAGGCCGGAGAATGACCGCCAGGAGCTACCGGAACGGCGGCCAAAAGGGACCGCCGCCAGGTCATGCAAGGATGGCTCAGGCGACCAAATTAGGGGGAGGATTTTCCCACCCATTTCCCACCTTGATTTTGTGGGAATTTAGGCGGTATTTATGAGATTAAAAAGGCCATTTTTAGGGGTGATAATACCGTTAAAGCGTTTAGTGTTTTAATTGTCCGCGTTTAGTGTTTTAAATGTCCGCGTACAGACCGGGGGACCGGAAATGAATCATGACAAAGAGACTTAAATGCATTCTGGTCAGCCTGTCGATCGCCCTGCTCTTCGCCTGCGGCCAGGAACCTATCCCCAATCAGGTCGAAAAAACCGGGGCAGAAAAGCAGGCCGTAAGTCCGCCCACTACACCCCCAGAGAAAGCCGACACCGTCGACATCCGCCTGGTGCCGGAACGGCCCAAAAGCGGTGAATGTCTGAAGGCAATCGTTACCGGGAAAAAAGATTCGCTGGTTTTGAAGTGGCGGGTCAACGGGGTGGAGTTGCCGGAACAGCGGGGGAACAGCCTGTGTGATGCCAATTTGCGGCGAGACGATCTGGTCGAAGCGTATCTTGCAGGAACAGAAATTCGGGCCGAGGTCACGATCAGCAACACCCCCCCGCGCATTCTGGAAGTTTCGGCCAATATGGAGGCGTTCCAACAGAGGGAAGGTATCCGAATCGTGGCAGTAACCACCGACAGCGAAGGGGACGAGGTTGAATTACGTTATCGGTGGCTGATCAACGACGAGGAAGACCCCTTTTCCACCTCGGAAACTCTGGCCGCCGACCGTTACCGCAAGGGGGATCGAATTCAGGTCGAAGTCACCCCTTTCGACGGCTTCGACGAAGGGAACAGCCTTATCAGCCGGACTTTGACTATCCCCAACACACCTCCGCACATTGTCTCTTCCCCCCCGGCGGGGTTTACCGATTCACAATATATTTATCAAATTCAAGCAGTCGATCCCGACGGCGACGAACTCATTTACCGGTTAGATGAAGCACCCGCCGGCATGAGCATCGACGAAGTCGGACAAATCCGCTGGACCTTAACGGAGGCGACACCGGGAACCTATCCAATCAAAATCACTGCCGAAGACCCCGATGGCGGCAAAATCACGCAAACATTTACCATAACCCTTGCATCCCCGGAGCGATAAACCCCTTTTCACTCCTCCCCCATCTCCTTCACTTTGTAAACCAGGGCCCGCAGGCTGATTTCCAGCAGGCGGGCCGCTTTTGTCTGGTTGCCGTTGGTGGCGGCCAGGGCCTTGCGGATGTATTCCTTTTCAAGTCGCGCCACGGCCTGCTTGAGGGAATAATCCTCGTCCCGATCCCGTTCGCGGCGGCGGACTTCCCAGGGGAGCGCGACCTGATCGACCCATTCCCCCCGGCAGAAGATCAGGGTCTTTTCCATGAGATTTTCCAGTTCGCGGACGTTGCCGGGCCAGCCGTAGTTTTCGAGGGCGGCAACGGCGTCGGCGGTGAGGCGCGGCAGAGAGCGGCCTTCGCGGCGGGCGGCGGCGGCGAGAAAGTGCTCGGCGAGGAGGGCGATATCCTTCTTGCGCTCGCGCAGGGGCGGGATGTGGACATCGACCACCGCCAGGCGAAAATAGAGATCCTCGCGAAACCGTCCGGCGGCCACTTCTTCCCGCAGGTTCCGGGCGGTGGCGGCGAGGACGCGGACATCGACCTTGCGCGGCTTGCTGTCGCCAACCCGCAATACCTCCCCTTCCTGCAACACCCGCAGCAACTTCGGTTGCAGCTCCGCCGGCAGTTCGCCGATTTCGTCGAGAAAGAGCGTGCCGCCGTGAGCGGCGCCGAAGAGTCCCTGGCGGTCGCGGTCGGCGCCGGTGAAGGCACCCTTGGCGTGGCCGAAGAGTTCGCTTTCGAGCAGCCCGGCGGCGATGGCACTGCAATTCACCGCGACGAAAGGAGCCTCGCGGCGCGGCCCGCCTTCGTGCAGGGCGCGGGCGACGAGTTCCTTGCCGGTGCCGGTCTCGCCGGTGATGAGAACCGGCGAGGTCACGGCAGCCAGGGTCGCGACCCGGGCCATGACCGCCGCCATCGCCTCGCTCGCGTAAATCGGCTCGCGCCCGCGCCGTTCCCCGGCGAGGGCCTGTTTGAGGCGGGCGTTTTCCTGTTGCAGGCCGAGGCGCTCCTCGGCCTTCTTCACCGCCAGCACCACTTCGTCGGGCTTGAACGGTTTGGAGATGTAGTCGTAGGCCCCCTGCTTCATGCACTCCAGGGCGGTATCGACGGAGCCGTAGGCGCTCATCATGATCACCGTGAGATGGATGCCTTTCTCGCGCAGGGCACGGAGAAAGGCGAGACCGTCCATATCCGGCATGCGGATGTCGCAGAGGGCGAGCAGGCACTCCCGCTCCGCGATAACCATCAACGCCGCCGCGCCATTCTCGGCCTCGACCACGGCATAGCCCTGCTTCTCCAGCACCAGCCGTAACATATGCCGCATCGGCCCTTCGTCATCGATGATCAGAATCGGTTTCATGGGTTTTCCTTGCCCCGTGAACAAAAAGATCGGGCGATTCATGAATCGCCCCTACCTGGCATGTCGGTTTTCGGTTGTAAGGGCGCAGCATGCTGCTCCCCTACGCCTCACCCCTCACCCCTCACCCCTCACCCCTCACCCCTCACCCCTCACCTCGCTCCTCGCTCCTCGTCCCTCGTTCCTCAACCATACCCGAAACTCACTCCCCAACCCCGGCGTCGAAATCACCTCGATGCGGCCGTCGGCATCTTCGACGATGCGTTGGCAGATGGCCAGGCCGAGGCCGCGGCCGGTGGCTTTGGTGGTGTAGAAGGGGTCGAAGAGATGGGCACGGACCTCTTCGCTCAGGCCGATGCCGCTGTCCTTGACCGCGAGCCGGACCCACTCCCCTTCCACGGCGCCGGAAAGGCGGATGGCACCCCCCACCGTGGTGGCATCGCGGGCGTTGAGGAGCAGATTCACCAGCACCTGCTGCAGGCGGTGGGGGTCCATGTGAATGCCGGGGAGCTGCTCGGGGAGTTCGTCGAAAAGGCGGCGCTGATCGAAGACCCCCTGATGCCGGAGCAGGTCGAGCACCTCGCGCCCGAGAGCGACGGGATCGAAGGCTTCACGGACTTCGGCGGCGGGCTTGGCGAAGTCGAGCAGTTCGCGGACCAGGCGGTCGATGCGTCCGGTTTCGGCCAGGGAGCGCTCGGCAAGATCCCGCTGCGCGGGGTCGGTCAAATCCCCCTTGAGCAGTTCGAGATAGCCGACGACGGCACCCAGGGGATTGCCGATCTCATGGGCCATCCCCGCCGCCAGATGGCCGACGGAAGCCATCTTTTCGGAGCGGATGAGTTCGTCGCGGGTCCGGCGCAGCGAGGCAATCATATGATTGAAGGAGGCGGTCAGTTCGGCGATTTCTCGGGGGCCTTCGACGGCGAGGGTCGCCTGCAGGTTGCCGCTGGCGACTTCGGCGGTGAGGGAGCGCAGACGGCCGATGGGGCGGACGACGTTGCGCCCGAGCAGGTAGAGACCGAAGAGGATGAGGATGGCGCCATAGGCGGCGACGTAGAAGAAGACCAGACGGCGGGCTTCGGCGATGCGCCCGCCGATGTCGGCGAGGGAAAAGCGCGCGTGCAGCACGCCAAGGCGTTCCCCGTTGCGCAGCAAGGGGACATCCAGGGTCAGGCTGCCTGGGTGCTCGCTGTCGGCCGCCAGCCAGTTGGAGGAATAATCGACGGTGACACGAGCCTCGTCGAGGGATGGCGGCGGGTCGCGATGGAGGGCGGAGTCGCCGCCGTAACTCGCCAGAGGGAGGCCGGCGGCGTCGCACAGGGTCCAGTCGACCAGCCCGGCGGGATGGACCAGCGGCATGAGCGCCGCCCGCGCCCGCGCCGCCCGCGCCCGCGCCGCCCGCGCCCGCGCCGCCCGCGCATCGGGCGCGTCATCCCCGGCACTGAGGGAGCGGCCGAGCACCTCCACCGTCGCCCGCGCCCCGGCGACGCGCTGGGATACGAGTTCCTTCTCGGTCAGCTTGAGCAGCAGAAAACCGACGAAGAGCAGCGCCGCTCCGAGCAGAATCGCCAGATTGACGAGTATTTCAGTACGCAAGCCGACACTTCTGGACACCTTGGACTCCCCTCCCCCACAACAAAGCTACCTTGTCATTCTAAGGACTTCGCCGCGACAATACAACAGGCTTGGCGGACGGCGCCGGTCACCCCTCAGCCCGCCGCAACCAGGCCTCGAAACGCTCTCGCGCCCCTGGGGAGAGAATCCGGGCGAAGGTTTCCCGATTGTAGAGATAGAGGCAGTGCCGGATCGAGGTGTAGGGGCTGAAGGTCCGCTCGGCGCTTTCGGCGAGATACGCCTCGCGGTAGTCGCGAACGGTCTTCAGATGTTCAATCAGACTTCGATGCAGATCGGACTTTTTGAAATCGCGGTCGAGTTTGAGGATATCCTCGACAAAGCCGTCGACCTTGAAATCCTCGAATTCGAAATCGCGAAAGAAATGCCGGGCGATGCGCATAAAGTTGAAGGCGTTCGCGGTCTTTTCACTGGCCGCTCCGGCCGTCTCTCCCGCGCCACCGCCGTTACTCCCCGTCGGTTCGCCGATCGGTTCGACCCGGGCTTTCTGGATCAGTTCTTCGGTGGCATTGCGGATCTCTTTAAATTCCCGGTCCGCCAGTTCAAAGAGGGCGGAGAGAACGTTGATCCGGCGTTTGAGCTCATTGGGGATCGATTTTTTGTATTTGATCTTGTGATCGAGGACACTCCAGGCATCCTGAATCAGGGAGCGGATCTGCACCTCGAAGGGCAGATCGGCATAGGCGGCGAACTTGGGCAGGGCTGCCCGCGCTTCGGGCAAGGCCAGGTCCATGTGCAACCCTTTGTAGCCGAAGGAATCCTCGGTGCTTTCCAGGGCCGAAATCTTGTCGGTCACGTCGATAATGCGGAAATGCCGCTTGAGCACTTCGGCGACGGGAACGATCTGGTCTTCGTAGGGGCAGATGATGCGGATGCCGATGAGATCGGTCAGATAGTTCCTGATTTCATAGGGCTGCCCGGCGGCTTCCAGCTTACTCTGGTATTTGCGGTGAAATTTTTTGACGCACTCTTCCCGATCCTTGACCCGCCCTTCGACGGCCGTCACCTCGCCGACCTCCGCCGCCTTGAGCAGCTGGGAGATCATCCGCATATAGCCGTTCTTGACGCTGTTCAGGCGGGCCCGATTGCTGTCGTAAAATTTGTAAAAAGTACGTTTTTCCAGTTCAAAATCGAGAGAGGCCAAGGGCGGCTCCTGCTGTTTGGAGGATGGTCGCGACGACCGCGGAAGCGGGTCGCGCGCCGGTTTGGATCGTGCCGACGCTTATTATTGTAACTCATGAATTGTCCGGCGGCGACAGTTAGGGATGAATTCATCCCGCGCCTTGACAGAAATTTAATAACTGCTAAGTTCCAAGGGTTTCATCCCCTTTTGGCCTTATTCCCGAGGACGGAAGCCGTCCTCTTCGCCTTCGCCGAGGAGACTCGATTCATGGCCCTGCATCCCCTGGCCGGACAACCGGCCCCGAAAAGCCTGCTCCCCAACATCCCCCGTCTGATCAGCGACTACTACACCCGCCGCCCCGACCCGAACGATCCCGCTCAGCTCGTCGCCTTCGGCACTTCGGGGCATCGCGGCGCGGCGACGAAACAGACCTTCAACGAATGGCACATTCTCGCCATTGTCCAGGCGATCTGCGACTACCGCAAGCAGGCGGGGATTTCCGGGCCGCTCTTTCTCGGCATGGACACCCACGCCCTCTCCGAACCGGCTCACGCCGGCGCCCTGGAAGTGCTCGCCGGCAACGGCGTCGAGACGCGCGTCGCCAAGGATTTCGGCTACACGCCGACGCCGGTCATCTCCCACGCCATCTTGGCCTACAATCGCGGCTCTCAGGCGGATCAGGCCGACGGCATCGTCATCACCCCTTCGCACAACCCGCCGGACAACGGCGGCATCAAGTACAACCCGCCCAACGGCGGCCCGGCCGACACCGACGTCACCGGTTGGATCGCCGACCGCGCCAACGGCTATCTGCGCGACGCCCTGCGCGGGGTCAAGCGGTTTGCGCTGGTTGAGGCACTAGCCGCGCCGACGACGCAAATGCACGATTACGTCACCCCCTATGTGGCCGATCTGGCCAACGTCATCGACATGGAGGCCATCGCCAAGGCCGGGCTGCGCATCGCCGCCGACGCCCTCGGTGGCTCGGGGCTCGGTTTCTGGCGGCCCATCGCCGAGAAATACGGGCTGAACATCGAGCTCATCAACGGCCATCCCGACCCGACCTTCAGCTTCATGAGCGTCGATAAGGACGGCAAGATCCGCATGGACTGCTCCTCCGCCAGCGCCATGGCCGGGCTGATCCAGCTCAAGGACAAGTACGACATCGCCTTCGGCAACGATCCCGATTTCGACCGCCACGGCATCGTCACTCCCTCGGCGGGGTTGATGAACCCCAACCACTACCTGGCGGTGGCGATCAACTATCTTTTCGCCAACCGCGCCGGTTGGCGCAAGGATGCGGCGGTGGGCAAGACGTTGGTCTCCTCGTCGATGATCGACCGGGTGGCGGCATCCCTGGGGCGCCCCCTGGCCGAGGTACCGGTCGGCTTCAAGTGGTTCGTCGACGGCCTGGTCGACGGCTCCTACGGCTTCGGCGGCGAGGAGAGCGCCGGCGCTTCCTTCCTGCGCCGGGACGGCACGGTTTGGACGACGGACAAGGACGGCTTCATCCTCGCCCTGCTGGCCGCCGAGATCACCGCCGTCACCGGTCGCGATCCGGCGCAGCACTATCAGGAACTGACCGCCCGCTTCGGCGCGCCGGTCTACGACCGCATCGACGCCGTAGCCACTTCCGCGCAAAAGGCGGTGCTGGAAAAACTCTCGCCGGAGATGATCAGCGCCGCGACCCTGGCCGGCGAGCCGATCACCGCCAAGCTCACCCGCGCTCCGGCCAACGGCGCCGAGATCGGCGGCCTCAAGGTCGTCACCGAAAACGGCTGGTTCGCCGCCCGCCCTTCGGGGACGGAGGAGATCTACAAGATCTACGCCGAATCCTTCAAAGGGGCCGAGCATCTGAAACAGATTCAGCAGGAGGCCCAGGCCATCGTCAGCGCCGCCTTCACCGCCGCCGGCGTCTGAAAGATCCGCTCAAAGCCTTGCGCCCCCGGGTTAACTAACTTGGGATATGCCTATTCAAGCAGCCCCCCTCCTTCCTCCCCCCTCCGGGTGGAGAACTCTTTGCCCTCCCCCAGCGGGGGAGGGGTGGGTGGGGGCAAAAAAGCTGAATGAGTAGCCAGCGTACTTCTGACTAACTATCCGAGGGCGCGAGACTTTTTATCCTCATGAAATTTATTGACAGCGCCCGCGGCAAAGGCGCATAATCCAAATTCATATATTTGGTTATTGATGCTTCCACAAAAAGCATCTCGCTGGATGGCTAAGCAAAAAGCGCCAAATGCAAGGCGCGCCATTGTTGAGCAATGAGGCGTGCCCAGGCACGTCGAACCCGCGAGACGATGGCGGCAACGCAGCAGTTGGCGAGTTTTTGCGACGCCATTCATTATTTCCGAAGGGACGCCTGTGCGAGCAGGGGGGAGGTTGCCAATGGAAGCAGCTGTGGAATTCGATAAGACGTTAAGTTTCGACCGCGAGGCGGAAATCCTCAAGGTATTGGGCCATCCGGTGCGCCTGAAAATCGTCGCCGGACTGATGTCCCAGTCCTGCAATGTGAAAAAGATCTGGGAATGTCTCGAACTACCCCAGGCCACCGTCTCCCAGCATCTCGCCCTGCTGAAAAACAAAGGGATTATCGAGGGGCGCCGGGAAGGGGTGGAAGTCTACTACCAGGTGGTCTGCGAAGAAGCCCGTAAGATCGTCGGCGCCCTCTTCGAATGCATGTCCTGCCGCTGACCATTCCCTCAGGCAAAACTCCCGTTTAACCCTTTGCAATCCCCAAAAATTACTACGGGCGCCCCGCTTTCGCGACGGCGCCCGTTGTCGTTTCTTTCCGCTCAAGGGCGGCGAGCCATACCGTAAATCACTTCGTAGGTCGCCGGAATCATCCCCTCCCGACCGTGTTCCCGCCGATAGAGTTCCATCATCCGTTCCATGACCCGGCGCGAGGCGAGACCGGCCGGACCCGAGCGACTGGCGTTCTGGGCCCCGATCTTTTTCAGGGCGCGCAACAGGTCGGGGACGTCGGGATGGTGCTCCCGCTCATCGACGCTCTCCACCGAAATCCCGACAAAACCAGCCAGCCGCAGCGCCTCCGCGACCTCCTCCCGGGAGGGAAACTCCTGGGTGTGGGAGGGACGGCCACCGTCGATCTCGGCCTGCGCCCGGCGATGGGAGGAACGCAGTTCGCACAGGGTGCGGGCGCCGAAGAGGGCGAAGACGAAGTGGCCGTCGGGTTTGAGCACCCGCGCACTTTCGGCGAAGGCGGCGGGGAGATCGACGATCCACTGATACATGGAAGCCGAGAGCATCAGCCCGAAGGAGCGGTCGACAAAAGGCAGACAGGCGGCGTCGGCATCCAGGGCCGAGGCACCGGGTAGTTGTGCCGCCGCCTGACAGGTCATGCCGTGGGCTAGATCGGTGACGACCAGAGGCAGATGGGGATAGCCTTCGGCGATGCGCCGGGCGAGGGCGCCGGTACCGGCACCGACTTCAAGGATCGGACCGGAGAAGGGCCCGAGGCAGACCAGCCGTTCCAGCAACCCGGCCACTACCCGCTTCTGCACCTGGGCATAACGCTCGTATTCTTCGGCATGGCCGGAGAAGTGCCGACGCACCCGCCGCTGATCGATAGAGGGACGCTTCATGCGAGAAAGGTTCGCCATTGGGCAAAGACCTCGTCGGGCCGGCTGAGGAAGGGGGCGTGGGCGATCCCCGGCAAGAGATCCAGGCGCGCCCCGGGAATCTCTTCGGCGAGGGTGCGAGCGGCGCCGGGCAAGGTGATGGTATCCAGTTCACCGTGCTGCACCAGGGTCGGACAGTCGAGGGCGGCGAGGCGCCCGCGTTGATCCTCCTGCCGCAGGGCAGCGAGGGCCGCCAGAGCGTCGGCGGGCACCGGCGGCGGAGCGATCAGGGCGGCGATACGCTGACGGCGGGCCGAGGGGAGTTCTTCCCCGGCCAGCATCCGCTCGCGAAAATCCTTGAGGGCGGCCGGATAATCGCGACGCAGCTGGCGTTCCAGCGCCCGCACCTGTCCCTCGGGCAGGCCGTGCGGCCAGTCGGCGGCGGCAAAGAAACGCGGCGTCACGGCGACCAGCAGCAGCCGTTCGACCTGTTCCGGCGGCAGCGCAGCGGCCAACTCCAACGCCACCTGCCCGCCCAGGGACCAGCCGAGCAGGCGGATACGGTCGAGAGCCAAAGCCGCGAGCCACTCCCGCAGATCCGTCGCCAGGGCGGCGAAGCCGTCATCGGTGGCGGGGTCACTGGCGCCGTGCCCGGGCAGATCGGGGGCGAGCACTCGATAGTCGGTGGAGAAGGCAGTGAGCGCCTCGGCGAAAACCAGGGAGGAGAAGCACCAGCCATGCAAGAGCAGCAGAGGCGGTCCCGCCCCTGCTTCCCGCCAGGCCAGGCGGCGCCCATCGGCGAGGCGGAATTCGTTCATCGGGGGAGCTCCGCAAGAATGCGCACGATCATTTCGGCGGCGGCCGCCACCTCCTCGGGCCGGTGATCGGCCATGAGAGTGGCGCGCAACCGGCATTGGCCGACGGGGACGGTGGGCGGGCGAATCCCCTGGAGAAAGATGCCCCTATCGAGCAGCCGCCGGGCTGCTTCCATGGTCGGTTGGGGCTCGCCCGTGACAATCGGCACGATCTGAGTGACGCTCTCGCCCAGGTCGAGCCCGCCCCGGCGCAGCCCCTCGACGAAAATTTGCCGGTTGTTTTCCAAAGCGGCCCGTCGGGCCGCCCCTTCCGCGCTGTCGACAATATCAAAGGCGGCCAGAGCCGCCCCCAGCACCCCCGGCGGCAGGCTGGTGGAGAAGATGAAGGAACGGGAGCGGTTGATGAGGGTATCGATCACCTCCCGCCGGGCGGCGAGGTAGGCGCCGAAGCAGCCGAAGGCCTTGCCCAGGGTGCCCATGTGCAGATCGATGCGGTCGAGACAGCCGAACCGTTCGGCACTGCCGCGCCCGCTCGCGCCGAGCACCCCGCCGCCGTGGGCGTCGTCGACCATCAGCAGCGCTTCGTAACGCTCCTTGAGGGCGACCAGCTCGGGCAGCGGCGCCAGATCGCCGTCCATGCTGAAGACGCCGTCGCTGACGATCAACCAACGGCCGTGGCGTCGGGATGCCTCGGCCTGCAGCAACTCTTCCAGGGCGGCCATGTCGCGGTGGGGATAGACGACCACCCGCGCGCCGGAAAGGCGGCAGCCGTCGATGATCGAGGCATGGTTGAGGGCATCGGAGAAGATCAGGTCACCGGGCCCGGCCAGACCTTGCAGGATGCCGGTATTGGCGGCGTAGCCCGAGTTGAAGACCAACGCCCCTTCCGTCCCCTTGAAATCGGCGATGCGCGCTTCCAGCTGTTCGTGCAGCTCCATCGTCCCTGAGACCAGGCGGCTGGCGCCGCTGCCGACTCCAAAACGACTGGTTGCGTCGCAGCTCGCCTCGATCAACGCCGGATGCCCGGCCAGCCCCAGGTAGTTGTTGGAGCAGAGGAGCAGCACCTCGCGGCCGTCGACAATCACCCGCGGCCCCTGGGGACCGGCAACGGTCTTGAGGGTCCGCAGCATCCCCTGCTCGCGCAGGGCCTCCAGTTCCTTTTGCAGTTTGCGCATGGTTTTAGTCCCGCCAGTCTTCCGCGCCACCGATCGTTCCGATGCGATCAAAGAGGAGCACGGCATATTCGAGAAAAGCGATGAGGCCCGCCTGGTCAAGCCCGGCACCACAAACAAAAAAGGCCCGTCCGCCGCGCTCTTCCCCCAAAGGTTTGAGCTGGGGGAAACGGACATAACCCAACTCGCGGCTCGCCACGTAACCGGCCGTATAATCGGGATCGTCGGACCAGCAGAGTTCAGCCAGCACCTCCGGCACGGCCAGCACCTTGCTCGCCAGCACCAACGCCTCGCGCACGTGGGGGTTGTCGAGACCCTGTTCACCGAGACGCGCCCGCAGTTCGGCCTCGGCGGTCGCGGTCAAATCCATGCGACTGGCGCGCACGCCGCGAGCGGGATCGTCTTCGAGGCGCGCACCGCTTTCGGCATCGATGAGCATGGCGCCGCGCATAGCCCGGCCATCGGGCGCGGCCCCTTGGGCGATCCAGTCCATGGCCGAAGTCACTGCCGCCTCGGCGACGCCGACATCAAGGAGCAGACGCCGCGCCGCCCGCCGCCCCTGTTGGTAGTTCCGCACCCGGTAAGTGCGCAGATCGAGGAGGCGGCCACGGCGGATCGCCGACGGCGGCACCAGATCGACGGCCAGGCGGATTTCCTCGGCCCGCCCCCGGGGATGCTCCAGGGCACGGAGCACCAGAGCCGCCGCCGCCGTCTCCAAATCGGCGGGACCGACCAGGCGCTCGGCGCCGGAAAGATGCCGATTTTCGCGGCGGGAATGCATACGCACACTGTAAAGGGACTCATCCATGACGGCAGAATTAGCACGGGGGAAAGCGCCTTGTCAACGAAAGACGCCGCCTTGGTTAACCATCCATTCTTGGCAGTTCCATCAACTTTGTGATAGCGTGCCGAAAACTGCGCTGGACACCCTTCGCGCCTGCTCCGACAACCCTATAGTGACGTGCTGACCATGACCGAATTCGCTCAGATCCTCCTCTGGGGAGCCTTCCTCTGCTACCTGCTCTCCGTCAATCTCTATCTGCTCCACGCCCTGATCCGCCGTCCGCTCCTCTGGCGCGGCGCCTTCGCTCTGGTCGGGCTCGGCTTTCTGCTGCACAGCCTCTGCCTCGGGCTGCGCTGGTATCTGGCCGGATACCTGCCGGTGACCAACCTCTTTTCCACCCTCTTTTTCTTCAGCTGGGCGCTGGCGGCCGTCTACCTCTATTTTGAGCTGCGCTACCGGATTCACGCCGCCGGGCTCTTCGTCATGCTACTCAACCTGCTTCTGCTCGGCACCGCCCTCCCCCGCGACAGCGCCCTCAAACCGCTGATCCCGGCCCTCGACACCCCGCTCTTCACCCTGCACATCGCCTTTTCCTTCCTTGGCTATGCCTTCTTCGCCATGGCCTTCTCCCTTGGCGTCCTTTATCTCGTTCAACGCCGTCTCGCCACGGCGCTTTTGCCCGACCTTGCCCTGTTGCGCCGACTCAACGAGGAGGCGATCTTTCTCGGTTTCACCCTTTTCAGCCTGTGCATGCTCTTCGGCGGCATCTGGGCCCAGGTCGCCTGGGGCTACTATTTTTCCTGGAACATCAAGGGGCTCTGGTCCTTCCTCGTCTGGCTCTTCTACGCCGGGATGTGCCATGCCAAATTCGTCCGACGCTGGCAGGGGACAGGCTATGCCGGCCTCTCCATCCTCGGCTTCGCCCTGGTTCTCTTCACCTACCTGGGAATCGGTCTGCTCATGAGCAGCAACCATCCCCTCGACTGAGCGAAAATCACCATGTCCCGATTCCGCCCTCTGCTCAAAGATTTCTGGAAGCTCTGCTGTTCCCTCAAGCTCGCTATCGTCCTGGCAACCCTGGCGACCCTGACCGCCTTCGGCGGCTCTTTGCTGATGCCTTCCCGCCCCTGGATCTTCGCCAACATGGACAGCGTCAACCTCGGCGAATGGCTGGCCCACCAGGGCCGACAGTATCCGGGCGTGACCTGGTGGATTCACCTCTACGGCGTGCTGCTGCTGTTGTTGGGGCTGAACACCGCCTGCTGTGTCACCGACTGGCTCGTCCATCTGCGCGGGCGCTGGCGCAAGAGCGGCGAATATCTCATCCACCTCGGCTTCGTCCTGCTGCTCGCCGCCTATCTCTGGGGGAGTCTGGCCGGTTTCCGCGTCGCCGGGGAAACGATCGCCGTCGGCGAAACCCGGCCAGTGCCGCGCCTGCCCGGTTACTACCTGCGCCTGCATGGGGTCGAACCGGTACTCGGACCAAGCGGCCGGCCCATGGATGTGCGCAGCTCCTTGAGTCTGCTGCGAGGGGAGACGGTCGTGGCGGAACAAGCCGTGCGTGCCAATCACCCCCTGATCTGGAAAGGCCTGACCGTTCTCGGGGTTTCCTTCGACCAGCGCAACGACGGTTTCCGCTTCACCGGCAGCCTTGGCACGGTGGAGCTGCGGGCCGGCAGCCGGATCGCCTTGCCGGACGGCGGCGAGCTGCACATCCTCGACTATCGCCCTAACGGCGCGCGGCGAGGAAGCGGCGGCGGTCTGTTCGAGCCGGTCTTTTTTGGCGAAATCCGCTATCCCGGCCAGCCGTCAGAGCACGTCCGCTATGCCCTACGCGAAGGCCTCCCCTCCGCTCTGACTCGCATCGGCCTCGACCTGCGCCCGCTGGCCCCCCTCCAACAACCGGTGAGCATCCTCGCCATCCACTATGATCCCGGTCTTGCCTTGGCCTTTGCCGGCGCATTGGTGATGACCCTGGGAATTCTGCTGGCGATCGGTTCTTTTTACTACAAACGCTCCCGAGGGGACCGGCCGCTCCTCTGAGAGCCCGAAAAGCCTCGGAAAGAATGGGTTTTCCCTTGAGTTTTTCAGCGCATAGCTGTTATCATCAAAACAATTATGAATGTTTTTCTCACTAATTTAATGTAATTCAAGGGTCCTCGCCGGTGATCATGATTCGAAACCTCTTCATCTCGCTCCTTCTCGTCGCCCTGTTCCCTCTTTCCGCCTGGTCGGCCCTGACTTTCGGCGCGGTGCCGCGCGAGGGGGGACTGATCCGCGACGATGCCCAGGCCCGGCAATTCGCCGCCGCCCTGGAGAATCAATTGGGGGAGGAGGTGGATGTGCGCCTCTTCCGGGACGAAGCGACCCTGCATGCCTGGCTGAACCGTTACCAACTGGTCGATATCGCAAGTCTGTCCCGGGATTACGTGAAGCGGCAATCCGCCGGGGAATTTATTCTCCTCTCCGGCAGCGGCGCCTTCGGCTCGCTCGACTCCTTCGTCCTCCGCCAGGGGACCAACCGCCGCCTGGTGCCCCGGCTGCAGACAACGATCAACCGCCTCTCCGCAGACCCGCAGGTACGGCGGATTTTCCAACCGGCTCCCGTGCCGCCCGCCCAACCGAAAGTCGCCGCGACGAAAACAAAACCGCAGCGTGCCGCTAAGGCGGTCAAAGCCACCCCAGCAAGGAAGGCGAAGGCGGCCCAAAGCAAAGTGGCGCCCAAGCCGACGGCGACTAAACCAAAATCGACCGCGAAGACCCTGCCAGCGTCAGTTCCCACAGCAACTGATGGGAAAACCTCAGAGTCGGCCGGTGTTTCTCCGGCACCAAGCCCGGTCTCGGCCCCGGCGTCCGCACCGACAGCCGCGACACCAGCCCCGGCTGTCGAAGCGACTCCCCCGGTCGGTGCGGAACCGACGGCGACCGCCGAAACGGATCCGACCAAGCCGGAACCTGAGGTGGCCCCCACACCGAGCACCGCCGTACAACAGCAAACCGCCCAAACTCCCGCACCTGCTCCCGCACCGGTCGACGCAAAACCCGCGCCTTCCCTGTTCGGCCTGAAAGGTCTCCTCCTCACCCTGGCCGCCGCTCTCGCCGCGACCGGGCTGGGCTTGCTCCTCTTCCAACGGCGGCGCCGGGCTGCCCCCCAGGAACCGATTTACACCGGCAAAACGCCTCTCGCCGCGGGCGACTCGATCATCACCGCTGCCCGGGTCAAGGAACAACTTTATGGCGAGCGGCCATCCCCGGGCGCATCGATATTGAAAGAGGCAGCACTCGATGACGTCGCTGTCGCACCGCTTCCCATTGAGGACCAACTTCCCCCCGTCGATGAAGAAGCGGCGCCACAACAAGAGGTGAAAGCATCCAGTTTTTCGAATCTGGCCGCCCTCATCGCAGAAGCGGACACGGAAGAGGAATCTCCTTTTGAACCGTTTTTTCCCGAAGTCTCTCCCGCCGAAAGCATCGAAAGTGAAAGCTCCATTCCGACGACGGACGCCGTGAACCCTGAAGCGGAACCGGAGCAGGTACTTTCCTGGGGACAGGAGAATGAAACCGAGGCGGAAGAGTTGATGACCAACAGAGTGGAAAACGGCTCGGCGGCCGATGACCTCCCCGATGATCTCGGTTATGACGAAGATCCCGAAGGGCTTGCGATCCTCCCGCCGGAGGAGCCGACGGAACCGGAGAAAAGCGAGGAGTTCCCCTGGCTCGAAAAGACCGAAGAGCCGGCGGATCAGGTCTTTGCCGAAGAACCGTTGCCGGAGGCTCCCTTCGCGTTCGCCGGGGAAAATGAGGCGGAGTCCGAGATTCCTGGCGCCCTGCCCCTTGAAGAGACCTCCTTCCCCTGGGACAGCCCGGAAGCGGCACCGGAAGAACTCCAACAGACAAGCGTCGAAGAACCGGAAGCCTCCGCCGATGTCGCGGAAACGCTTCCCCCCTTTCCTTTTGAAGAAGAGTCCGACGCCACGGATATCCCTCTGCCGGTGGTCAATCCGGAAGACCCCTGGGCGCAAGAGCCGGTCGAGACGGACCCCCTCCCAACCTGGGAAAACACTGCGGGGGGTGAGGGTGGATCCTCTTCGCCCCTGCCGGACGGTTTCTTGAAAGTCGACCTTGCCGACGAATTCGGCGGAGAGTCTACCGCCCTGCCGACCTTCAGCGACATCCCGGAATCCCATGAGTTCTGCTCCGAGCCGCAAGGGGGAGAGATTCCGATGGTGGAAACCCCCAGCTATCTGAATTTTTTCCACGGTCCGGAAACGGTCGCAGCGGCGGCGGCAGTGACGCCGACCGAAATGCCGCGCCCGAAGGCGGCCGTCTCCCGCCCCCGTTCAGCAGCCAAACGCCCGAGCCTGAGCATCCAGGGGGAACTGGGGGGGACACAGGCCCCGGCCCTGCTGAAGCTCATTTCCGGCCAGCGCAAGCCCGGTCGGCTCAGGGTATTGACGGCCGTCGACGAAAAACACCTGCACTTCCATCGTGGACATATCGCTGCCGTTCACTCGTTCCACCCGACGGACGGCTCGCCCACGGCCTTTCTCATGCACAAGCTCGGCGACCTGCTGCTGCGTCGCGATCTGATTACTCCCCAGCAACTGGAGCGCGCCACGGAAATCTGCTCGCTGCAACCCCACCGGCGCATCGGGGAAATCCTTTTGGAAACCTCCCCCCTGACTGAAGGGGATTTGCGCGACACCCTCCATATCCAGGCCGAAGAGATCCTCTTTTCCTGGCTCTTCACCCCCCATGGCCGCTTCGAATACGTGGCGACGAAGAACAACGTCCCGCCCCATGAAGACCTGGGGATCGACGTGAACGACCTGCTGCGCAAGGCGGCCTTGCAGGTCGACGAATGGAAAGGCCTGCGGCGGACGATCCCGTCGCTGGAAACGCGGATCGATTTCAAAGGAAATGGCCGGGCCAAATTGCAGCACGCGCGCATGCCCGCCAGCCAGGAAAATATTCTCTCCCTGGTGGATGGCCGGCACACGGTGCGGGAGATCTGCCAGAAATCGGGAATTTTCGAGCTCGAAGTCTGCCGCTTCCTCGCGGCGATGATCAAGGGCAGGATTTTGCAGATCAATCAGGACGAGTAAAAAAGGCCACGCCAGTCTTTCACGCGAACCTAAAAAACCCGGGAGCCTGGGGAAATCCCCCCGCTTCCGGGTTTTTCTTTGTTTCCGGAGTTCGACCTCAGAAAAAACTAGACTTCCCGTTCCCGCCAGGGCATGACGAAATCCTCCTGCCCAAAGGAATAGTCGTTTTCCATATGATCGCGACAGCCGCCGTTGAGGATGGCGGCCACGTCCTCGGCAAAGACCAGTCCATCGGCGACCGGAATCGCGTAGACCGGAAGCCGGGAGTCCGGTCGGGTGATCAGGGTTTCTCCCTCATCCCGATCCGCCTGGCGGTTTTGCTCCCGATCCAGATCGATGCCAAGAAACTCCAGCCCAGCCAGGGCCTTCTCGCGCACCGACCAGCCCACATCGCTGTAGTTGGAGGTAAAAATCAGCGCGTCGACGCGACCGAGGGCGGCAAAGTAGGCGCCGATGTATTTGCGTAAGCGGTAACCTTCGATCTCCTGGGCCAACTGACAGCGAAGATCGCCGGCGGCAGCCCCTTCCAGGATTTCCCGCCGTTCTCCCGTCCCCCCGGCAATCCCCGCTAAACCGCTCTTCTGGTTGAGGATCGATGTGTAGTCCTTGGGGGCGAGCTGCTCCGCCTGCATGATATAAGGGAAAATCCCCGCGTCAATATCACCGCAACGGGAGCCCATAGCGGGCCCTTCGAGGGGGGTCATGCCCATGCTGGTATCGACGGAACGGCCGTTGCGGATGGCGCAGAGGGAAACCCCCTTGCCCAGATGCACCGTGATCAGGTTGACGGCGTTGGCCGGTTTGCCGAGCAGCACCGCGCCACGCTTGGCCATGAAGAGATGGGAGGCGCCGTGAAAGCCATAGCGGCGCACGCCATGCTTTTCATACCATTCATGGGGCAAGGGATAGACGTAGGCTTTGGGGGGCATCCCCTGATGGAAGGCGGTGTCGAAGATCGCCGCCTGAGGGATCTTGGGAAGTAGCCGGCGGGTGGCGTCGATGCCGGCGAGGTTGGGGCCGTTGTGCAGGGGAGCCAGATGTTCCACGGAGCGGATGGCGGCCACGACTTCATCGTCGATGAGGACCGAGCAGGTGAACCGTTCGCCGCCGTGCGCCACCCGGTGACCGACCGCGGCGATCTCGGCAACGGAATCGAGTACGCCGAAATCCGCCGAGGTCAGGGTACGCAGAATCACTTCAATGGCACTGGCGTGATCGGGACAATCGACGGGGATCTGCCAGATCCCCCGGCCGGTCACTTCATGACTGACCGATCCGTCGCCAACCACCACGCGCTCGACGGTGCCGCGGGCGAGGATGACTTTTTTCCGCCAATCCAGCAGATGATAGTTGACGGAACGACCCCAGCAATTCAACGAAAGTATCTTCATGCGAAAATCCCGAAGCAAGGCAAGGCAGGTGATCGGCTCACGGCGACGGCTTCCGGCAGAGCGGCGCGGCGCGGCGGGCAGCCATATCCGGTTTCCATAGGAAACCGAAAATAACATAATACATTTTTTAACACAAACGTTATAAAGCGCCGACCTTCAGCCGATCCCCTCCTTGCGCCTTGGCTTCGTAAAGAGCCTTGTCCGCCTGGGAAAAGAGCTGCTCCAGCATATCGGAGTGACCGAGATCTTGCTGCTCGGGATGCTCCGAGGGGACCGGCAAAGCCGCCAAGCCCGCGCTGAAGGTGATCCCGAAATCCTCCCCCTTCGCGGTCCAGACCAGGTCGCGAATCGATTTACGCAAGCGTTCGGTGAGTTCGGTCGCGCCGTCAATACCGGTCTCCGGGAGGATCACCGCAAACTCCTCACCACCAATCCGCGCGAGAATGTCCGTCTCCCGCAACCGGTTGCGCAGGGTATCGGCCACATCCTTGAGAACCTGATCCCCCATTCCATGGCCATAACGATCATTGACCCGCTTGAAAAAGTCGAGGTCAATAATCACGAAGGTCGCCGTATGCCGATAACGTAGGGCCCGAGCCACCAGCAGGGCCCCTTCGGAGAAGAAAAACCGCCGATTGTACAAGCCGGTCAGGGCATCGACCATGGCCAGGGACTGATAACGCTCTTTCAGCTCTTGGGTTTCCCGCAACACATTCTCCAACTGACGGGTTCGTTCCCGAACCTGTTTTTCCAGATTATGCAAGAGCCGGCTCGACATCATCGCCTGCCCGAGAAAGAGCGCAAAGAGGGGGATGAAACGCTGTTGCCAGGCGCCGAACCGCTGGGGTTCGAAGGCCGCAAGGAGCAAAACGCCGACCCGCTCTCCGCCCACCACCAGGGGGGAACCAAGCAAACTGCGGGGGGAGCCCTCCTTCACCAGGGGGTTGAGTGCGTCATCGGCCAGACAGTCATCACAAAGGCAAACCTCGCCGGAGCGAACCACCTGCTCGACAAAGGCGGCCTCGAGGGGAGGAACCTCGTCGCAGCAGGCATTTCCCCCCTCGGAACAGATTTTCAGGGTGCCGTTGCACCAGGCCACGGCGGCGACGGGGCGTTCGCTTCCGGCCTCGACAAAGAAGAGGGCGCAGCGCTCGACACCATAATTTTCTACCAGGGAAACAAGCGCCTCCTGCAGGAGCTGTCCTTCGCCGCACTGGCCAAGATCGAGGGAACCCAGCCCCTGGAGGGTGGAAAGGGAGGACAACAGCTCATCGAAAACGGCCGTCATCTCCTGAAAAGTTTTATTGAGGGGGAGTGTCATCAGGCATCAACTCCATGCCGGGTCAGGGTCCGGGCCATGTTGCGAAATTCCTCGGCCCGCTGGATCACCTCGGCGATCACCTGATCGATTTCCTCGCGCCGGCCCCAGTGGGTTCCCACGGGCTCCGGAAAGGGGGGCAGACCCTCATGGTCCAGGGACGTCTCGGCAAGTCGAACCGCGACCGCAACGAGCTCGGCCAGGGGGTTATCGCGCAGGACCGCCAGAGGGGAGCGACAGCGTCCGATCGCCTCGCACAGCGGTTCGGGTAGCCCCCAGCGCCGCGCCAAAAGGGTGCCGGCCTGTTCGGCATCGACACCGAGCAGTTGCTGCGTCAAGGCGTGCGGGTCGGCCTCCTCGCTGGTGAAAACCCGATTCATCTCTTCGGGATAGAGCGCAACCAGGGCGCGCGTCCCGAGATTGTGCAGTAGCCCGGCGGCATAGGCCGCCCCCGGCGAGGGAGAGGGCGTCCCGCGATGGAGCGGCGTCAAGGCCCGGGCCAGGTGGGCGGTGACAACGGAAAGATACCAGTGGCGCTCTTCCCTGAATCCCGGGCAGGACTGGACCCGCAAGGAGCTTTCGAGAGCGAGGGAGAGGGCCAGGGCCTTGGCCATGGAGAGTCCGAGCACCCGGATGATGGCTTCGGCCACCGACTGGATCTTCCCCCGATGACCGTAGTAGGCGGAATTGGCACAGCGCAGGATGCGGGTCGTCAATTCCGGATAGGTCTCGACGATGGCGGCGACCTCTTCGAGATCCGCCTGATCGTCGGCGAGCACGGCGAGGATCTCCTTCGCCATGGGGGACGGGGGGGCGAGATCCTGCAAGCGAAAGAGCCTGGATCGGGAGTCCTGATTCAAACCAACCTCCTCCGAAGAACTAAAAGCATGAAATGGAATGAAAGCGACCGGTCAAACACCGGTCGCCAAGGTAATACGAGAGTTTTGCGCTGAAGCTCCCTGAGCGAAATGTTCGCGCACCTGCGCCACCAGGCTTGCCGCATCGATACCGATACGTTGACGCAACTCATCCTGGGTCCCCTGTTCGACAAAGCGGTCGGGCACCCCGAAACGGAGCACGCGGGGGCTTGCGCCCTGATCGGCGAGCAGTTCCAACACCGCCGAACCGAAACCGCCCTGCAGGGCGTTCTCCTCGACGGTCAGCAACAGCCCGGTGGCACGGGCTTCGGCGAGGATCAGTTCGCTGTCAAGGGGCTTGACAAAACGGGCATCGACCACGGCCAGGGAGAGTCCCTCCTCCTGCAAACGCTCGGCGGCTTCCAGCGCCGCTGCCACCCCAACGCCAAGCGCCAAAAAAGTGCCGTCTGTCCCCTCGCGCAACTTCTCCCCCCGGCCGATTTCCAGCGGCTCGATGACCTCGGGAATGGGCAGCCCCAGCGCCGCCCCCCGAGGATAGCGGTAGGCGAAGGGACCTTCTGCGACCAGGGAGGTGCGAATGGCGCGGCGCAGTTCGATTTCATCCCGGGGGGCCATGACCGCCAGATTGGGGATGTGACGCAGAAAGGAGAGATCGAAGACCCCGTGATGGGTCGGACCGTCAGCGCCGACCAGTCCGCCCCGGTCGAGAGCAAAGGTCACCGGCAGGTTCTGCAGGCAGACATCGTGCAGCACATTGTCGTAGGCCCGCTGCAGAAAGGTCGAATAGAGGGCGACGGTGGGACGCAGTCCGTTCGCCGCCAGTCCGGCAGCAAAGGTCACGGCGTGCTGTTCGGCGATGCCAACGTCGAAGAACCGTTCGGGAAAGCGTTTGGAGAATTCGATCAGTCCGGTCCCCTCGGGCATCGCGGCAGTAATCGCCACCACCCGGGGATCGGCTTCGGCCAGGGCAATGAGGCTCGCACCGAAGACCTCGGTATAACTGGGAGGGCCACCGGCGCTGCTTTTGACCTGCCCGGTCTGACGGTCAAAGGGACCGATGCCATGGAAAAGCGCCGGATTCTCCTCGGCCGGAGCATAGCCCTTCCCCTTTTTGGTGAGGACATGGAGCAGCACCGGGCCTTTGAGCCGGGAAACATTCTCCAGGGTCTCCATGAGATCTTCGAGCTGATGGCCGTCCACCGGGCCGACGTAGTCGAAGCCGAAGGCCTCGAAAAGCATCCCGGGGGTGAAAAAGCCCTTCAAGGAATCCTCGGCGCGACGGGCCAGATTGAGCAGATCCTTGCCGAAATGGGGCATGCCCGAGAGGATGGACTTGGCGTCTTTCTTCATGCGCACGAAGAGGTCGGAGGTCATCTTGCGGCTGAGGAAGGAGGCCAGCGCCCCGACATTGGGGGAAATGGACATTTCGTTGTCGTTGAGAATGACGACCATATCCTTCTTCAGATCGCCAGCCTGGTTCAGCCCTTCGAAGGCCAGCCCCGAGGTCAGCGAACCGTCGCCGATGATCGCCACCACCTTTTCCCGTCCCCCGCGGGCGTCGCGGGCCGCCGCCATGCCGAGCGCCGCCGAGATCGAGGTGCTGCTGTGCCCGACGCCGAAAGCGTCGTAAGGGCTTTCGCTGCGCTTGGGAAAACCGCTGATGCCGTCCAGCCGGCGCAGGGTGGAGAAACGGTCGAGACGGCCGGTCAGCAGCTTGTGGGCATAGGCCTGATGCCCCACATCCCAGACGATCTTGTCCGTCGGCGTATCGAGCACCCGGTGCAGGGCGATGGTCAGTTCCACCACCCCCAGGGAGCTGGCCAGGTGCCCGCCATTGACGGATGTCGTGGCGACAATCCGCTCACGCAACTCTTCAGCCAGGTCCTTGAGTTCCGTGAGGGAGAGATCCTTGATGGCGGGGGGATAGTTATTGATCTTTTCCAGATTCATTTGCACAGCCTTTTCTCCGCAAGCGCGACCCGGTTGTCAGCAGCCGCGATCGACAATATAGCGGGCGATTTCCCGCAGAGGCTCAGCGGGGGCGCCCAGAGGCGCCAGATATTCGATGGCCCGTTCCTTGAGTTCCCGGGCTCGCGCGCGCGCTTCGTTCAGCCCCAGCAGGGCAGGATAGGTGATCTTCCCCCGCGCCTGATCCCCACCGACCCCCTTACCCAGGGCCGCGCTTTCGCCGACCACATCGAGAATATCGTCGGCGATCTGGAAGGCCAGACCAGCAGCACCGGCATAACCGCTCAGGGCCTGCATGGCGCTGTCGTCGGCGGCGCCGACCAGCCCCCCAGCCTGAACCGAGGCCAGGATCAACGCCCCGGTCTTATGGGTGTGGATATATTCGAGAACGGGAAAATCGACGGTTTGCCCTTCCGATTCCATATCGACCACCTGGCCACCGACCATCCCCATCGACCCGGAACAGCGGGCGACGAGATGGATGATGCGGGGGAGGGTCGCGGGGGACAGACCCGAACAGAAGTCCGGATCGGAAAGCAGGACAAAGGCCTGAGTCAGCAGGGCGTCGCCGGCGAGAATCGCCGTCGCCTCACCGAAGACCTTGTGATTGGTCGGCCGCCCCCGGCGCAGATCATCATCGTCCATGGCCGGCAGGTCGTCATGAATCAGCGAATAGGTATGGATCATTTCCAGGGCGCAGGCCACCGGCAACGCCCGCTCGGTTGGCGCGCCCACCGCCTCGCAGGCGGCCAGAGCCAGCACCGGCCGAATGCGTTTGCCACCGGCGAAAATCGAGTAGCGCATGGCTTCGTGCAGCCGCCCGGGCAAAGTCGCCGCATCGGGAAGATAACGGTCCAGCGCCTGTTCGACCAGAGCGATCCGCTCATCGAGATAGCTGTGCAAATCCATCCGTAACTCCGGCGTCAATCCTGGGGAAAGGGGTGTTTGGCGAAGCCGCCGTCCTCGCTCCGAGTCAGCTGTTCGACCTTGAGTTCGACCTCGTCGAGCAACCGACGGCAGAGCGCCGCGTTCTTCACCCCGTCCTCGAAAAGGGAGAGGGAGGCCTCCAGGCTGAGATCCTCCTGCTCCAGACTTTCGACCGCTGTTTGCAGGGCCTTGAGTGCCCCTTCGAAACTCGTTTTTTTGGCCATCCCGACTCCTTGCGCAAGTGTTGGATTATGAACATGCCCCCCAAGGGGAGTCAAGATTTTTTCCCACCCAGAAGGGTCGTCAGGGCCAGGGGATCGACCCGGTCGCCGCGCAATTTCACCCCCCAGTGCAGATGGGGGCCGGTGGAGCGGCCGGTACTGCCGACCCGCCCCAGGGGTGTGCCCAGGTCCACCGTCTGGTTGGGGGCGCAATCGAGGCTTTCGAGATGGCAGTAGATGCTGTAGAGACCGTCGCCATGATCGACGATAGCGGTGAGACCGCAATAGTAAAGATCGCCGGTAAAGACCACCCGCCCGGCGCCGCCAGCGCCAACGACCGTCCCCCGGGGGCTGCGGAAATCGACCCCGGCATGGGGGGAGCGAGGTTGACCATTGAGGATACGGCGCAGACCGAAGGGGCTGCCCATCGGGTCGCCGACGGGCAGGACAAAAGCCGTCGGCAGCGGCACCGACGAACGCACCGAAAAGATCTGCCGGAGCAGCTTGCTCTCCCGCTCGATACGCTGGAGAACGGCCGGATCCTGCGGAGAGACGTAGGCCTTGGGGAGGGTGAGGCGTTCTTCCGGACGTTTCTTCGCCGTAACCTTCAGGGTTCCGACCGGCCGTTCCGTTCCCCCCGGTAGCCGCAGGCGCAGGGGATAATCGCCAGGGTCGGCCCCCAGGTCGAGCCCGAGGAGCGCCCATCCGCCCTCTTCCCCCGGCTCCAGGGGAATCAGCTTGTCATTGAAGCGCAGCTCCCCCACCGTCGGCCCGCTCGCGATCCAGCGCGCCAAGGCGACCTCGCCGGGGGCGATTACCTCCGGCTCCAGACGCAGTTCATCCCCCCAGGCCAAAGCCGTTATCCCCAGCCATAATCCCACCAACAGCAGCAACCAGTTTAGCTTCTTCATGATTCCACCTCTTCGATGCGAGCCGCCGCCTGCCCCTGGGCGAAACGCAGGCGCACCCGCTCGCCGGGGGTGAGAACGGCCGCATCACGAACGACGTCCCCTCCAGCCCGACTGACGACGGCATACCCCCGCCCCAGGGTCCGCAGAGGGGAGAGATCGTCCAGCCGTTCGGCCAGGCTGCTCAGGCGCCAGGCCCGTTCTTTCAGCCGTCTTTCCATGGCCTGTGACAGCCGACGGGCCAAGTCGGCCTGGCGCTGCCGGGCCAAAGCCAGGCTTTCCCGGGGGGAACGCAGGCGACGGTGCAGCCCGTTGAGCCGCTCCCGGCCGAAATCGACCCGGCGCCGCATCTGCGTGGCCAGGCGCATGACCAGATGGTCGAGATGCCCTTCCAGCTCCAGCCGCCCGCGCGCCACCATTTCGGCGGCGGCGCTCGGTGTCGGCGCGCGC
Organism: Desulfuromonas acetexigens; assembly: GCF_900111775.1. Classification (NCBI taxonomy): domain Bacteria; kingdom Pseudomonadati; phylum Thermodesulfobacteriota; class Desulfuromonadia; order Desulfuromonadales; family Trichloromonadaceae; genus Trichloromonas; species Trichloromonas acetexigens. The sequence continues at coordinate 26,295 of NZ_FOJJ01000002.1, forward strand.
AGATCGGCAACGAAATCGGCGATGGTATGATCGACTTCGTGCCCCACCGCCGAGATCACCGGAATCTTCGAGCCGTGAATGGCCCGCGCCACCGGCTCTTCGTTGAAGGCCCAGAGATCCTCGAGGGAACCGCCGCCGCGCCCGACGATCAGCACCTCAGCCTCCCCCTGGCGGTTGAGTTCGGCGATGGCGGCGGCGATCTCCTCGGCCGCCCCCTCCCCCTGCACCCGCACCGGCCGTAGCAACAGATGCACCCCGGCCCCCCGGCGGCGCAGAACCTGGATGATGTCGTGAATCGCCGCCCCGGTCGCCGAGGTGACGACACCAACCACCCGGGGAAAGGCGGGGAGCGGGCGCTTGCGCTCGACGGCGAAGAGCCCCTCGTCGGCCAGGCGGTTTTTGAGTTGCTCGAAAGCCAGCTGCAGCCCCCCCACGCCTCGGGGTTCCAGCCCTTCCACGATCAGCTGCACCTCCCCGCGCTGGGGATAGAGGGACAAACGGCCACGACAGACGACCCGCATGCCACTTTCGGGAACGAAGCCGAGAAGGCGGTTCTGCGCGCGAAACATCACCGCGCGCACTTGGGCGTCGGCATCCTTGAGGGAAAAATACCAGTGGCCCGAAGCGGGGATGGAGAAGTTGGAAATCTCCCCCTCGACCCAGACCTGCATGAAATTGTCCTCGACCAGCTCGCGCAACAGGGCATTGAGCCGCGACACGGTGAGGATCATAATGTTGTCTTGCATTGCGAATACCACCATATATGGGGGTTTAAGATTGACTTTTACGCCTATCTGCCCTATATAGGGCCCTATCTATCGACCCGCGGAAGGAAGTCTCATGTCCCGACCTTATGTACTGACCATCTCCAGCGAAAAAGGCGGGGTCGGCAAGACCACCCTGGCCACCAATCTGGCCATCTACCTCAAAGCCATCAACGAAGATCTGCCGGTCACCCTCTTCAGTTTTGACAACCACTTCTCGGTGGACCGCATGTTCCGCATCGGACGCGCGCCCCACGCCGGCAACGTGCTGAAGATGCTGGTGGAGAAAAAAATCGACCCGGCAGTCGAGATGGGGGAGTACGGGGTGCAGTTCGTCCCTTCCAGCGGCGAACTGGCGGAAATGCGCGACCAATTGACCAACCCCGCGCGCCTCGCCCGGATCCTCGCCGAGTCGGAACTCTCCGGGGTGGTCATTATCGACACCCGCCCCGACATGGACATCTTCACCCAGAATGCCCTCTTCGCCGCCGACCGGGTCGTGGTCCCGGTGAAGGACGCCCCCTCCCTGGAGAACTGCAAGCACCTCTACGAATTCTTCGACCGTCACGGCCTTTCCCGGCGGGCGCTGCGCATCCTCCCCTGCCTGGTTGACCAGCGCATCCACTACGACGGCCCCTTCCGCGACCCCTACCAGCTGCTCAAGGCCTACGCCATCAATCGCGGCTACCGCTGCCTGGAAGGCTATATCGCCAAAAGTCCCAAAGTCGAATCCCTCAACACCAACCCCGAAGGGAAGATCTACCCGGTCATCACCCACGGGCGCGCCACCGAGGTCCATGTCCAGTTTTCCCATCTGGCCCGCCAGATCTATCTGGACACCCTCGAGGCCCAACCCCGCCGTCTCGACCTCTTCGCCGAGGAATTGGGGCGCCAGGCCCACGCCCGGGATGAATCCTTCAGCACCCGCCGCGCCCACCTGAGCAGCACCTGCCTGCTCTGCGACAAACCCCTCGTCGCCGACGACGGCTGTCTTCATGCTGGTTATTACTGGGAAAATCCAGCCGCCGAGCGGGCCGGCTTTCTCGAAGAGGACTGTTTCGCCGGCCTCGTCTTTCCCTATTTCTATCGCTCCCGGCGCCAGATCGAAAATCAGGATCCCCTGCGCGAACTCTTTCGCGAGTCGGCGCAACGCTCCTTCTTCGTCCTGCGTCGCGCCCCCAACAGCCGGGGCTTCTACCAGCAGCAGCTCTCCTTCTACCGTTTTGACGACGAGGGGCTGGAAGTCTCCCACAAGGTCATTGAGCTGCCCGAACTCTCCGGCGCCCCCCAGGAAGGGCTGCCCCACTGGACCCCCCTGCTGCGCAACGCCGCCCTGCTCGATGACGACAACCGCCTCACCGACGGTTTTCTGCTCATCCGCCGGGTCAGCTCCGATTTCTCCGAAGGGATTCTCTACGACGAACAGTACCGGCAGTTCCGACAAACGGCTGAGCGCATCGCCGCGCAACTCCCCCGGGACTAAAGCGGCGGGTAAAATCGCCGGCCGCCGTTCAGCGCACCAGCAGGCGGGAGGCCGGCACCACGCGGATCCCCTGGGCGCGCAAATAGCCCACTTCCGCACGCAGGGCGGCGAAGGTTTCCGGGTAGGGATGGCAGATTGCCAACGCCTCACCGGATTTCTTCGCTATCCCCACCATGCGGCGAATCTCCCCGCGAATCGCCGGAACCGTGCGGACATTGTCGAGAAAGATATCTCGCCGCACCGTCGCCACCCCCAACTCCCGCGCCGTTTCAAAAGCCACCGAACGATTACTGGTGCGGCTGTCGACGAAAAACAACCCCGCCTGACGCAACTCCTCCAGCACCACCGCCATCTTTTCCCGGCTCTCGGTAAAACGCGAGCCCATGTGGTTGTTTCCCCCCACGGCATAGGGCACCCGCTGCCGGTAACCGCGCACCAGGGCGCGAATTTCCTCGTCGGAGCGGCTCAGCAGCAGGGCATCGACCCCGGGATTGGTGCGGGGGTAGCCCTGGGGCTCCATGGGCATGTGGATCATCACCTCCCGTCCGCTCTGGTGGGCCAGGGTCGCCACCTGCGGCGCCGCCTCGTTCTGGGGGATAATGGCGAAAGTCACGCCCAGGTCGATCGCGAGGAGTTCCCGGGCCGAGGCCAGATCCCGGCCAAGATCATCCATGACGATTGCCACCCGGCCACCGCTCTCCGGGGGAGGGGGCGTCAGCGAGGTCGGTGGCGGCAGTGCCGGCCGCGGCGCCGGGGGAGGCGGAAGAGCCTTGGGCGGCGGGGGCGCCGCAACCCGAAGCGGACGAAACTGCAGGCGCGCAACCACCCGATCCCCCAGCAGCACCAGCAGCGCCCCGGGGGCTCTTCCCGTTTCCAGACGCACCTCCGGCGCCTCCCGGCGCAAGGGGTCGAGCAGGACATCGAGCTCCGCCGCATCCGGGAAGGGGGTATCGAGGACATAGGTCGTCACCCCATGGTCCTGCTCGATCGTCAGACCCCCGTCGGCATAACCACCCCGGGTCAGGGATTGCTGCAGAAGACGGCGCAAGCCTTCGGGCTGCGGCAGCGCCCGGGTCAGTTCCGGCACAACCGGGGTCGGAGGTTTCACGATCACCGGCGGCACTGGCGGCGACGTTTCGGGGGGAGCGAGGCGAGATTGCCGCACATAGGTCAGCAGGATCAGACTGAGCAGAAGAAAGCCCACCACCCCCAGGGCGGCCAAAAGCAGGCGCAACGGGCGATTGGAGGTCTTTTTAACGGCCGGACGTTTGGCGCGGCGGCTTTTCTTTCGAGGAGGCACAGGGCATAACCAGAAAAAAAGGGGGGATATTCTCCCCCCGTCGTGAGTCGAAGAATCCCGTCGATCAGGCGGCGGGGGCTTGGAGTTCCTTGAAGACGCGCCAGCCCTTGAGCAGGTCGAGGGCGCGCATCAGCTGATAATCATCCCGATCCGTCTCCTTCAGGTCGAACTTTCGGGTCGTTTCGACATCCTTCGGCTGGACTTCGAGAGGTTCGGTGTCGAAATGATTGCTCAGGTCCTTCTCTCGGAAATGGTCGCCCTCCCCCACCTTCTTCAGCTCGGCCGGGGCGACGACGATATCCGGGGTAATGCCCCGCGCCTGGATGGACGTGCCGCTCGGGGTGTAGTAGCGGGCCGTGGTCAGGCGCAGTCCCGAGTTGTCACTTAGGGGGATCACCGTCTGCACCGAGCCCTTGCCGAAGCTCTGGGTACCCAGAACCAGAGCCCGGTCATGATCCTGCAGGGCGCCGGCGACGATCTCCGAGGCGGAGGCGCTACCGCTGTTGATCAGCACCACCAGGGGGAAATCCTCTTCTTCCGTCCCCGGGCGGGCGTGGAATTCCATGTGGCTGCCTTCCTCACGGCCATCGGTATAGACGATCAGCCCCTTGCCAAGGAAGAGGTCGGTCACTTTTACCGCCTGCTCCAGCAGACCGCCGGGATTGTTGCGCAGATCGAGCACCAGCCCATCCAGACGCCCGCCATTTTCCTTGCGCAAATCTTTGAGCGCCTTGGCCAACTCCTCGTCGGTACGCTCCTGGAACTGGGCCAGGCGCACATAGCCGTAGCCGTCCTCCAGGGTCCGGGCCTTGACGCTGCGGATCTTGATGATTTCCCGCTTGAGTTCGAATTCCTTCGGTTTTTCGAAGGCTTCGCGGACGATGGTGATGCGGATCGGGCTCCCCTTGGGACCGCGCATGAGCTTGACCGCATCCATGACGCTCATGTCCTTGGTGAAACCGTCGCCGATCTTGACGATCTGGTCCCCCGCCTGCAGTCCGGCCCGGTAGGCCGGGGTATCCTCGATGGGGGAAACGACGGTGAGAACGCCGTCTTTGATGGTAATCTCGATGCCGATGCCGCCGAATTCACCGCGGGTGTCGTCCTTCATCTCTTTGTAGACGTCGGGAGGCATAAAGGAGGAATGGGGATCGAGGGCGGCGAGCATGCCGTCGATGGCCCCGTAGATGAGTTCCTGCATGGGCACGTCTTCGACGTAGCTTTTGCGCACCAGCGCGAGAACGTCGGAAAAGAGGCGGATATCCTCATACTGGGACTTGGCCTCGGCGGCCAGCGGCCGGGTCAGCTGGGCAACCGCCAGCCAACCGATAGGAAGACAGGCCAACAGGACCAACAGGCGCAACCAGCGGCGTTTGAACATGGATGATTCCTCCGGGTGGGACAACCTCAACGAGGTTTAAGCCAGGGCGCCGGATTGAGCGGCGTCCCGCGATGTCTGATTTCAAAGTATACCGTATCGCTCCCCTCATAGCCCGCATAGGCCACCGTTTCCCCCTGGGCGACCGTTTCGCCGACTCGTTTCGCCAGACGGGAAGCCTGGGCATAGAGGGTATAGTAGCTGTCGCCGTGATCGAGGATGAGAAGATTGCCGTAGCCCTTGAACTCGTTGGCGAAGGCAACCCGACCAGACCAGACGGCGGTCACCGGCTGCTGCGGAGAGGCGCTGATTTCGATGCCGTGGCTTTCGTACAGGGTTCCCAGATCGGCATGGCGCCCGGTCCCGAAAGGGACCTTGACCTTGCCCTTGACCGGCCAGGAGAGCCGACCCTTCTGCCGGCCGAAGGGGTTGGCCAGAGGGGTTTTGGGATCTTGCGCAGAAGGCTTGGAAGTATACGCCCGGGGCTTGGTCGATTCAAGTTTTTTGACCAGGCTCGAGAGCCGCGCGGCCCGCTCCTTGAGGGCGGCCACCTCACTGGCGAGCTTGCTTTTGTCGGTCTTGACCTTCGCCAGCAACCGCTTCTTCAGTCCGGCCGCCTTCTTCAGCGATTCCCGATCGTGCCGCCCCTGCGCCACCAGTGTTTCCTGTTCCTTTTGCAAACCGGTGAGCCGCTCGCGAGTGGCGCTGAGTTCGTCGAGGCGCCGGCGGTAACCGTCCAGCAGTTCCCGATCCCGACGAACGATGCGCCCGAAAAATTCGTAATCCTCGGCCATGCGCGCCGGGCTCTGCGCCAGCATCAGGGTCCGCAGCAAGCCCATGTCCCCACTCTTGTAGAGCGTCACCAGACGTCGCTCGACCTGCCCCCGCAACGACTCGGCGGCCTCTTTCCGCCGGGCACTCTCCCCTTCGGCCGCAGCCAACTCCTCTTTGAGGGCGGCAAGGCGCTCTTCCTGGTTCGCCATACGTTTTTGCAGACGGGCCAGTTCGTTCTCTACCGTCTTCAGATCCTTGCCCAGGGACTTTTCCTCTTTCTGCTTCTTCGAGAGGGATTTGCTCGCCTGGGACAGACGCTGCTCGATCTCCTTGAGGGACTGCCGGGTTTCGTCAGCCTTCTTGTCGGCGGCCAGGCTCTCCCCCGGGGGGTAAGCCAGCAGCGCGCAGAAAAGCAGAATCAGGAAAAAACCGATCCGTGACTTCAAATCCGCACCAGTTTACGCAGGGAGGTGATGCTGCCGAAAAACCCGAGGAAGACCCCGGCGAAGATCAGCAGCAACTGAAATCCGAGAGGGAGAAAGACGATGGAACCGCTGGCCGAGGCGAGGAGCAGGGAAGCCAAGGCCTCGTGGAGAAAATAGCGGAAGACGGCAAAGGCTAGGCTGACAGCGATCAACCCGCCGAGCAATCCCTGCAGGGCGCCTTCGATGAGAAAGGGGGTCTTGATGAACATGCTCGTCGCCCCAACCAGACCCATCACCTCCAGTTCGTCGCGACGGGCATACTGGGTGAGGCGGATGGTGTTGGAAACGATGAAGAGGGCGGCAAAGAGGAGAAAACCGCCGATCACCGCCCCGCCGATCTTGAGCAGGGTGACGAAGGCCTCGAACTTTTCCAGCCATTCCCGGCCGAAACGCACCTCGTCGAGACCGAGATTCGTGCGCAGAGTCGCGACCACCCGTTCAGCTTCGGCGGGGGTGCGGAAATCGGGCTTGAGGGTGATGGCGAGCGATGCCGGCAGGATTTCGGGACCGACCCCTTCGAGCAGATCGGCATCCCGGCCCAGCCGTTTTTTGAAGAGGGTCATGGCCTCTTCCTGGGAGGTGTAGGCGACGGCGGCCACCTCGGGCAAGGCCTCGACCTTTGCACGCAAGGCCTTGAGCGCCCCCGCCTCGGGAACGCGGTCAAGGTAGGCGACGATCTCCACCCGCTCACCGATATGGGCGGTCAACTGCTGCACATTGATGACCACCAGAGCAAAAAAGGCAATGATGGTCAGGGCCACCGCTGTCGTTCCGACCGCCACCCCACAAAGCAACGGGCACTGGCGCATGTTGCGCAAGGCCCGCAGAAAAAAATAGATCAAGCGTTCCACTCGTTATCCTTTATTCGGTCTTCTCAAGCCGGGCGATCCTCGATCAGGCGCCCATGCTCCAGGGTCAGCACCCGTCGCGGAAAGCGGCGGATCATCTCCCGGTCGTGGGTCGCCAGCAGCACCGTCGATCCCCGGGCGTTGGCCCCCTTGAACAACTCCATGATATCCAGGGTCACCTCCGGATCGAGATTGCCCGTCGGTTCGTCGGCGATCAGCACCAGCGGATCGATCACCAGGGCGCGGGCCACCGCCACCCGCTGCTGCTCGCCGCCGGAAAGCTCCAGCGGCAGCCGGTTCAGTTTATGCTCCAGCCCCACCAGTTTCAAGGTCTGGAAGACCTTCTTTCCCACTTCCATGCGCTTGCGTCCCTGTACTTCCAGAGGGAAGGCGACATTTTCGAAAACCGTGCGGGTATTGAGCAGCTTGAAATCCTGGAAGACGATGCCGAGCCGCCGCCGGAGAAAGGGGATCTGCCGGCTGCCCATGCGCGTCACGTTCTGGCTGTTGATGAGGATCTGCCCCCGCGTCGGCTTTTCCGCCGCGTAAAGGAGCTTGAGCAGGGTCGATTTCCCGGCGCCGGAAGGGCCGGTGATATAGACGAAATCCCCTTTGGGGATCTTCAAGTTGAGATCGACCAGCGCGGCCGCGTCTTTCTTGTACGACTTGCAGACATTATAGAACTGGATCATGCACTTACCATTCGTTATAGGGAATGCCGTTAAGCCCGACCAGATCGCTGACGCTGCGGAAATCGTAACAGCCCCCCGGCGCCAGTTCCCCGTCGTCGGTCGCTTCCGGGGGAATGCACTCCCATTCGCTCTCGTTGGTGAAAGGATCGCGGGGAACTCCCCGCAGGTAGCGCTTGTTGATCAGATCCTCGAGGGATTCAGGATAGGCCGCGTGGTCGGCATAATAGGCGTCCGTAGCCCGACGGATCTGGTAGAGATCCTCCATGAGCACCGTTTCCCGCGCCTTGATCAGGCTGCGTTTATAGCTCGGCACGGAGATGCTCGCCAGGATACCGATAACGGTCATGACGATCAAGAGTTCGACCAGGGTAAACCCCCGGGGCAGATGGCGCAAACATTTTATGATCCGCATGGAAGCATTCACCAGGTGGAGTAAGAGGTGCCGTCAAGGGCCGTCCGGCCGCTCTGGGAGTAGACATCGTAAACGTCCTCTCCCCCCCAGACCGTCGAATCGGCGTCGTCGGCATAGGAACGCAGTCCCCAGCCGTCACCGTATTCGTCGAAAGGATCGGAAGGAATGCGGCGCAGGTATTTGCGTTTTATCTTGTTCGGGCCGCCCCAGTCCTTGCCCGTCACCAGGGTTTCCAGATCCTCGGGATAGCCCGAATCGCCGAGAGAGGCGCCGCCGGGCAGGGTATTATCCTTTACTGCCTTGTCATAATCTTCTTTGTAGGCATCGATGGCGCTGCGGATTTCACGCAGGGCGCGGCGCAGTTCGATCTCTTTGGTGCGGCGCACGGTGACTTCGGCGACCGGCAGCACCGCCGCCGCCAGTACCGAGAGAATCGCCATGGCGACCAGCAACTCGACCAGGGTCAGACCCCGTGCGGAAGAAAATCGCATGCGGCGCGTCATGGAGAGCCTATCGCACCTCCAAAGTGGTGGACATGGGCAATACCACCAGGCGATTGCCGGCGGGGTCGCGGAAATTGATGCGATCGAAGCCGACCTGCGCCGAGCCTGCGGCCCGACCCTTGAACACCAGGCGGAAGAGCTTGCCGCTGCCGGTGGCGCCGGGACCGCCCAGCCCCTGTTTGTAGCCGACGATCAGTTCCCCCTTCTCCTGGTTGACGCTGCTGGTGAAAAGGGTCGACTGCCCGTTAGCCTTGAGGAAATCCCCCTCCTCGGCGCGGACGAAACTCAGTTTCTGGCTATCGAAACGGACAAAGAGGGGAGCGCTGTACAACCCGGTGATTTCCTGGACCATCGCCTCGAGCACCACTTCCTGCCCGACGCCGACCTCGGCCGGCCCGGTGAAAGAGACCCGGGCACGGTCTCCGAGCCTGGGCAATTCGGGGATATCCGCGGCGGCTGGAGCCGGGGGGGAAATGACCGGCGCCACGGGGATCGACTCCGGGGCAGGTGCGACGGGCGTGATGGTTTCGACCGAAGACACGGCGGTTGACCCCGGCAGCGGACCGGTACCGCCGACGGGCGTTTCCGCAGTAGCGGCAACGGCGCCATCGACTACCTCGGCGTAATCCTCAGTCACCTCCGCCTCGACAAACCCTTCCGGAAGCCCGGCGGGAGGGGCCGCGACCGCTGCCGCTCCCGGCGCCATGACGGGGAGGGGTTCTTCCAGTTCCGGCTTGAAATAGGCGAAGGAACCGAAATTGGCGCCAGCGCGCAACTCGTCCTCCCCCCCCGACCAGATACTGGCGACGGCCGCTTCCGGCATATCGAGCTTCTTCACGATATGGGGGGTGATGGAAAGGAGAATCTCCCGCTTGGTCTTGTTGTTGTTGTGCCCGGTGAAAAAGTGCCCGATCAGGGGGATATCGCCGAGGATGGGGATGGTCGTCTTGCTTTTCGAATTGTCGTCCCGCAACAGTCCGCCGATCACCGTCTGCTCACCGTCCTTGAGGACCAGCGCGGTGGTGGCGTTGGTAGTGGAGATGACGAGCGGGGTGGTGCCGCTCTTCAAAGCGGCCAGCCGGGTGGCGTTGCTGACTTCGAGGTTGAGCTTGGTCACCACCGTATTGTCGAGCTGGATGAGGGGCTCGACATCGAGCTTGACCCCGACATCCACATACTGGATGTTCTCCGAGGTCTGGTCGCCGTTGATGGTCACGGTGATGACCGGTTCGCGGCTACCGATGTGCACCTTCGCCTTTTCCTTGTTTTTCACCCGGATGCTGGGATTGGCGAGGATCTCCGAATCGGTCAGCTTGCGCAGCACGTCGAAGGTCGCGGTCGGCAGGGTGTAGAAGGTCTGCAGGTTGCTCAGCCCCGAAACCAGATTGTTGGCCAGGCCCGTGGTGGTGGAGTCGGTTCCCGAGGAAACCGTCGTCGAGCCGGCGGTGAGGGTGTCGGAGACGATGTTCTGGCCGTCCTTGCTCAGGCCGAAACTGACCGAGTTGGTGCTCAGGGTCGGGCCGATCTTCAGCTCGTTGTTGTGGGTCACCTCGACCAGCTCCAGATCAAGAACGACCTCCGCGTCTCCCCGATCAGCGGCCTCGATGACCTGCTGGGCGAGTTTGATCACCTGCGGGGTATCGCGGATGACCAGAGCGTTGAGCTCCTCGTGAACATAGATCTTGCGCAACTGCAGCATGGTGCGCAGCATGTTGACCGCTTTTTTGGCATCGATATGGGACAGGTAGAAGGTCTGGATGATGTGATCCTCGTACTGCTTGGCCTTCTCCTTGCTATTGCTGTAGATGATGATGGTCTTGCTGTTGAGCACCTTTTTCCCCAGGTCGTTCATGCGCAGCAAGAGTTCCAGAGCCTGGGAGAAAGTCGCCTTCTCGAAGGAGAGAGAGACGGTCTGTTCTTTCATCTCTTCGTCAAAGATGAAGTTGATCCCCGAAAGCTTGGAGAGGATACCGAAAACTTCCTTGGTCTTGGCCGACTTGAAGGTCAGGGTGATGGTCGTGTCCGAATCGACGTCGAGCTCGAAGCCGTCCATGAGGGTGCCGGCACTCTTTTGCACCCGCTCCTGTAACTCCAGGGCCCGGGGATGACCGGGGCTGATCTCCAGCAACCGGGTGAGAGTGACCTTGGCGTTGCCATAGCGCCGCGCCCGGTAGAAGCCTTCCGCTTCGGCGAGAAGTTTTTCCGCCTCGGCCAGCGCCTCGACCCGTTCTATTTCCTGAGCAGCCACGGCGAGGGAGGTATCCAGCGCCCGCGCCTGGCGCAGCTCATAAAGGGCGCCCTCGTACTGGCCGCGTTCGGCCAGGCGCCGGCCCTCGGCGAGACGTTCCTGGGCCGCCCGAACCTTGGCTTTGAGCAGACCGAGGCGATACTCCCGGCTTTCGGGGGAGCGCTCTACCGCCTCGGCGAATTTGGCCACCGCCTCTTCGTAGCGCCCCTGCTGATGCAGATCTGCCCCAGCCTTGAAAGCCCGCGTGCCGCCGCAACCCGCCAGCGACAAGAGCAGCAGCAGAAGGGCCAGATTGCGGAAAGCGGAATGCATATTCGTCATTGGATGGTGCTCCTCAACTGCAAGGTACTCATCGATTCCATGGGCGATTCGGGCGGCTTCTCCTCGCTTTTGGGCGCGAAGGGTCGCGGTGGCGGCTCCGGCTCCTCCACCACTTCAAGGTCGGTACCCTCTTCCTCCTCCCCGTTATTCGACGGTTGAGGAAAAACCGGCATGCGCGACCGGCCGGGGACGAGAGGGGCATCCCGCTCCGGCGAGGGGCGATTGCTCCGGCCGGAAAGGGAGGCGGTCTGTTGCGAGGTGTCGGTCAGCGACAGGGTCACAGGGCGCCCGTCCTGGCGCACCACCAGTCTGTCCCGGGTCACCTCTTCCACCAGATATTCCCCAGTGGGGCCGAAGGACTCTCCGACCTGGGCAATGAAAATTTCACCGTTGACCCCGAGAAAAACCTTTTTTACCCCATCCTTCTCGAGACCGCCCAGATAGGCGAAGCGCGCCGTCGCATTCGCCGTCGCACCGCCTCCTTCTAAGGAGGAGAAGGTCGGCGGAGGCGGAAAGCTCACCGTTTGAACCACCGGCTCGGGCTCGGGTCGCGCTGCAACGGCGGCGTTCGTCGTCAGCCGGAAGATATCCCGGCTCGGCTCACTGAAGGACGCCCCGGCCCGCTCAAGAATATCCAGGCGCACACGGGGCTCCGCCGCCGCCGTTTCAGGCGCAGTCGGGGTCTTGGCCAGGGCGCGAGGACGGACCGCCGGTTTGGTCGTCACCCGCTCCTGGCGCGGCGTGGCCCACCAGGCATAAGCAAGGGACAAGCCGAGCAAAAGGGCCAATCCGCCGAGAAGCCAGGTCTTACGATTCATGGCTCCTCCGTGCGAAAGAGGGTTGAAAGCTTGATATTGAGGGTCACATCCCCCGCATCCGGGTCGTCGGTGCCGCTCAGAGTCAGGGATTCGAGGGCGATGAGCCGGGGCGATTCTTCGAGGGCATGAACGAAACGCTTGACCTGGAGATAGCTGCCGCTCACCGAAAACCCCAGGGAATAGCGTAAGAAAGGGCGCCCCTCCAGTGTCTGGGGGTCGTAACCGATCTGATCGATGAGCAATCCCGCCTCGTCGGCGAGGGTGAAGAGTTCGCCGAGCAAACCGGAAAGTTCCGCCCGATGGGGGATCGCCTGCCGGAAGGTCGCCAGATCCTGTTCCGCCAGAATCAGGCCGTCCTCCTCCTGCCGGGGGGCGCGCCCCTCCTTTTGTAACCTGCGCACTTCCTCCTGCCGTTGCAGGTAGGTTTGCTCCAGTGCCTGCAGACGGGGCTCCAGCCGGAAACGCAGGCCAGCCCAGGCGCCGAGGTCGATGAGGAGCAACAGCAAGAGCATTACCGGCACCGTCTTGTTCATGCGCCAGGCGGCACGGAGCAGGGAATGGCCGCTCATATCAGAACGCCCCCTTCACTTCCAGGGAGAACCCGATGACACTTCCCCCGGACGGATTATCCCGCCGGGCCTGCTGCAACAGGTAGACATCGCTGAAATCCGGCGAGGCGCTGAGATTGTCAAGCAGCCCGCGCAGGGCATCAAGGTCGCGGGCCTGGCCGGTGAGACTGAAGGAACCCTGGGCATAATCGGGGCGAATCGCCTGGATGCCCACGGTTTCAGGGAGCACCCCCTCCAACTGGTCGAGGAGGCGGGTCCAACGGAAGCTGTCCATGCGCAAAATACCGTTGGCAAAATCCACCTCGGAAAGGAGCCGTTCCCGCTCCGACCCGCTCAGAGCCGGACGTGTCGGCGCCCTTTCAATCCCCCCCCGCGTCTCCAACTCGACCAGCCACTGCTCGACCTGAGCGAGCTGCCGGTAATCCCGCACATAGCCGTAGGTCAGCACGCCCAGCACCAGCAGCAGGAGAAGGGCGACACCCCCGTAGGCAAAGCGCAGAGCCCGACGGCTGAGATAGGTACGACTGGCAAGATTGAGGGTGAGTTTCATGGTGATCCTCAGAGCAGACGCTCGGCCGCGCCGACGGCCGCCGCCAGATGGGTGCCGCCGTTCAGAAGCTGGGGCAGAGGGAGCGGGGCCAGCTGTTCGATTTTCGGATCGAGCAACCGAACCTCCCGTTCGAAGGCCGCCTTGAGAACCTCCATAAGTGCGGTCGCCGGCGGGGCGGTGTGCAGAAAAACCCCGGCCCGCTGGAAACCGGGAAAACTTTCCCGAACCGAGGCGAAGGAGAGGTTGATCTCCTGAAAGATCTCTTCGAAGGCTCCGGAGATCCGCTTGTGGCGCTGGAATACCGGTATTTTACCCTGAAAGAGCTGCAAGCCGAGGAGATCACCGTCGACCCCCACGAGAATGAAATCCTCCCCCAGGTCGATGCGGGGGCGGTAGAAGTTATAACGGTGCATGGCGTGAAAATCGATGACGACGGGATGGTAGCCGGCCTCGGCCAGGACTTCCTCGTACTGACCCAGAACGCTCCCCAGCATCAGGGAAACGAGCACCCGGTAGCGCCCCGTCTCGGTCTTCTCCACCACCTGATAATCGAGCCGGACCTCCCGGGGCTCGGCGGGCAGGCTCTTCTTCAGCTGCCACTTGAGCACCTCGATCCCTTCCTGGTGGGACTTGAAGGCCGTTTCCACCTCGGCCAGCAGGATCCGCCCCAAGGGATCGGGGAGAGAAAGGGCAATCCGGTCCTCGCCACGGGCGATGGGGTCGAGGACGCTCTTCACCGCCGCGATAAAAGCGGCCCGATCGCGGATATTGGGTTCGCGCACCGACAGCGACCAACTCTCTTCCGCAAGCGACGCAAGGCGCACATCGACCAGGGCCGGCGCCTTGGTTCCCCGTCGCCGCAACGCCGCCGCCTGCAACTGCCGACCGCAGAGGTCGAGTCCGAGAAAGGTTCTGCGGATCATGCCGACTCCACCTTTTCGACGAAGGTCACGCGATTGATCTCCTTGAGAGTGGAAATGCCGAGCAGCACCTTCTCCACCGCCGACTCCCGCAGAAAGCGGGTGCCGCTGGCAACGGCCGCCTTCTTGAGTTGGGAAACGGGAACCTTGTTGACCAGCAGTTCGCGGATTTCGTCGTTGAGTTCGAGCAACTCGACAATGGCGCTACGCCCCTGATAGCCCATGCCGTTGCACTCCTTGCAACCGCTCCCCTCGTAGAAGGGGTGATCCAGGTACTGGTCGGCATTGAGCCCCGACTCCTCCAAGGTCTGGCGGTCGTAACGCACTTCGTGCTTGCAGTGCGGACAGATTTTCCGCACCAGCCGCTGGGCGACGACACAGTTGAGACAGGAGACGAAATTGTAGGGATCGATCCCCATGTGCAGAAAACGACCGAGCACGTCAAAGACGTTGTTGGCGTGGACCGTGGTGAAGACCAGGTGGCCGGTCAGGGCCGACTGTACGGCGATCTGGGCCGTTTCCGAGTCGCGGATCTCGCCGACCATGATCTTATCCGGGTCGTGACGGAGGATGGAACGCAAGCCCCGGGCAAAGGTCAGGCCTTTTTTCTCGTTGACCGGAATCTGCACGATTCCCTTGAGCTGATATTCGACCGGATCTTCGATGGTGATGATCTTCTCCTCTTCCGAATGGATCTCGGAGAGGGCGGCATAAAGAGAGGTCGTCTTACCGCTGCCGGTCGGCCCGGTCACCAGCACCATGCCGTAGGGTTCGCGAATCAGGCGGCGGAAGCGGGTCAGCTCCCGCGCGGGGAAACCGAGGGCTTCGAGAGTCAGGCCTTTGAGGTCGGTGGCGATCGTCTCCTTGTCGAGAATCCGGATGACCGCGTCCTCGCCGAAGATACTCGGCATGATCGAGACGCGGAAGTCGATGGATCTCCCGCCGATACGCACCTTGAAGCGGCCGTCCTGGGGGACCCGCCGTTCGGAGATGTCGAGCTCGCTCATGACCTTGATGCGGGAGATGATCGGCCCTTGAAAACGGCTGTCGAGGGGCTCGGTAGCGCGGTAGAGAACGCCGTCGATGCGGTATTTGATATAGACGCCGTCTTGGCCGGCCTCGATATGGATGTCGCTCGCCCGTTTGTTGAGGGCATCATAGAGGGTCGAATCGATGAGGCGGATGATCGGGCTGGTGTCGGCGGTGAGCTTTTCCAGGGAGAGGACCTCTTCCCCCTTGTCCGTCTCCTTGACCAGTTGCAGCTTGAAATCCTCGGAAACCTCGTCGAGCACATGCTTGGTTCCCTCGGCCCGCTCGAGAATACGGAGGATCTTCCCTTCCGGCGCCACCCGCAGGATGAGCGGCACGTCGAGTAGCAGTTCGAGACTCTCCCGCGTCGCCACATCGGTAGGATCGGCGATGGCCACCACCATCCCCTGCTCGTCGTGACTGATGGGGAGGAAACGGTAGCGCGTGGCCATCCCCGCCGGCAGGGACGACAGCAGTTCAGGGTCGGGGATGAAATGCTCCAGGTCGACATATTCCAGGTTAAACTGACGAGCCAGGGCCTGCGCGAGGGCTTCGGCGGAAAAAATCCCCTCGGCGACGCCGGTGCTGCCGAAATTTTCCCCCCGCGCCTGCATGCGTTCCAGCACCAGACGGATTTCCGCCGGGGTGATGGTCCCCATGGAGACCAGGATTTCGCCGATTTTTTTCCGTTCGAAATTCACCATGAAAGGTTCTCGCGATAGTTCATCAGCGTTACCCGGACTGATCAAAAATGCCCAGGCGCAAGGCGCCCGAAATTCGAGGAGCGAATCGTACCTGTAAGGTACGTTGCAGCGACGAGGATGAGGGCAACGCCGCGAATGGGCGTTTTTCATCAGCCCGCTAGCGGACCGTTCCCGCCAGCTGGAAAATCGGCACATACATAGCGACGATGATGCCGCCGATGAGCAGGCCCATGGTCAGCATCATGATCGGCTCGACCAGGGTGGTCAGGCGGTCGAGGCGCCGCTCCACCTCCCCTTCGTAAAATTCGGCGACATCGTTAAGCATGTCGGCCAAAGCCCCGGTCGTCTCGCCAACCCCGATCATGCGCAGGGCCAGGCTCGGGAAAAAAACAGCCTGCTCCAGAGACGAAGCGATGGTCATCCCTTCCTCCACTCGCCGGGTTGCGACCGCCAGACGGTTTTCCAGCAGACGGTTGTTCAGCGTGCCTCGAGACATGCGCATCGACTCGACGACGGGGATGCCGCTCGCCAGGGTTGTGGCGAAGGTGCGGCAGAAGCTGGAAATGGCATAGTCGCCGAGCAGCCGGCCGAAAAAGGGAACGGCCAGCTTGCTCCGGTCGTAGAGCAGGGCGCCGCGTTCGGTGCGGACGAACATCCGCAGGGCAAAAGCCAGGGCCACCAGGAGCGGTACGGCGAAGGGCAAGCCTTCGGTCAGCACTTCGGTAAAGCCGATGAGCACCCGCGTGATCAGCGGCAGCTGGGCGTTGGCATCGGCGTAGATCTGGGTAAAGCGAGGGACCACGAAGAGCATGAGAAAGAGGACGACGACGATCACCGCCCCGCTCAGAAGGAGGGGATAGAAAGCCGCCCCCTTGACCCGCCCCTTGAGGGCTTCGACCCGCTTCTGATAGGCGATGTAACGGCCCAGGGTCACCGGAAGATCCCCGGTCTTTTCCCCGGCCCGCACCGAAGCCACGTAAAGCGTCGGGAAGAAGCGCGGAAACTTGGCGAAGGCCTCGGAGAGCGATCCGCCCCCCTTGACGTCGTCGCGGATCTCCCGCAGCACCTCGAGAACCTTCCCCGCTTCCATGCGCTCGATAATTGCGTCGAGCACCTGCAGAATCGGCAGACCCGAACGGATCAGGACCAGCAGTTCCTGGTTGAAGGATAAAAAGCGCCGGCCGCCGAACTGAGGACCGAAAGAAAGCCCCAAGGATGCGGGGCGCAGGCCCTTCCGGCGGATCTGAAAGACGTGAAAGCCCTGGGCTTCGAGATTCTCCCGCAGAAGATCCCCGTGGGTCGCCTCGAATTCCTTTTCGATGATGCGGCCGTCGGCGGTGCCGACTTTACAGATAAAGCTCGCCATAGGGGCTCAAGGTAGCACAGAGACTAAAAATTAGAAACCCGAATCCATAAGGATTTCAAGACGACAGAGGACGTTTCCGGGTGTTGGCCGAGGCCGTTTTACGCTTCGAGCCTTTTAGTAGGAACGAGGATTATGCTCGATGCCGTGACAGTTGAGCAGACACTCGCCGTGACGCGTCGCCACTCCCGTCGCCCGAAATTCGAGTTTGTCGTCTTCATTGGGGCTGACGAACTCTTCGTTGAAGCGGATCAGGTACTGATACTTGGTGCTGCCGTGGGCATCGTGGCAGGTGAAGCAGGAGGTTCCCAGTTCGTTGTTGCCGGGATTGCCGACGATATGCAGGGCATGATAGGGGAAGCTCTCGTTGCCGAGAATGCTGCTGCGGTCATGGCAGCGGTAACAGAGAGCGTAGGCCTGGGGGCTCTCCGGCCGCTGGTCTTCCATTTCGTAGTTGCGCACCAGCAGCCCCTCGTAAATGGAGCCGTGCGGCCCCTTCGGGCCATTGGGGTCGTCGTTGCCGTGACAGTCGCTGCAGGTGAGAATGGCGATATCCCCGGGCTGCTCCTCCCGCTCGTTGTACGGCTCCATCAGGCTGATGACGTAATGGTTGCGCCCCTCCCCTTCCACCGGATGAAAGGAAGGGTTGGTGATCTTGAATTCGGCGTGCTTGTTGGTCGCGTCGGTCGGCAGGTTGGCGCTGGAGGAATGGCATTTGTAGCAGAGTTCGTATTCTTTCTCGATCTCGGCGACAAAATTGCCGATGCGCCGCCCTTTCAACCCGCGAAAGGGCTTACCCTTTTCAACTTCGTGGGATTCGTGGCAGTCGACGCACTCGGCATGACGGGCGGCGTTGCTGACTTCCTCGGGCAGAGTCTCCCCCCCCTGATGCACCCCGCGCACGGTCAACACCGGATGACGATAAGGCTTGCGCAACGCCTCACCAATATCCTGCACATCCCCCGTCGCCGTCGCCTTCAGATAGCCCCGAGACACCATATTCTGCCGATCCTGGGCCGAACCGTGGCACTGCAGGCAAACCTGCTCTTCCCCGGTGATTTTCATGGTCATGCCACGGTGGCAGCTGCGGCAGGTCTTGGGCAGAACAGAAGGATCACCATGCGAGCCTTGCAGTTTGGATTGCCTGTTATCTTGCGCCTGAGCGATAAAAGCCGTTGACAGCAAATTTAATCCGAGAAAAAACAGAACTGGAACGACCCAAAGAGAGCCCAACATTCTCATAACAAATGCCTTCATCGTTGAAACGCGTCAGTGTGGTGCGCATCGGAAGTTACAATCGGCCCATGACAATGTTTGCAGAGGTCGTCATAAGAGTTGGCGGAAGTAGCTGAGACAATTCTCCAGAATGGCGGAACATCGGCATACTCCCCCCGGTCATCGTGTGGGTTGTGACAAGTGGTACACTGCACACGCTGTTGACTGTCGCGCAAATCGGGACTGGGAATCTTGAAGCCCGTTCGTCCACGGTCGACGATGGTCTGCTGAACCAGCGAGCTATACACAAAGGAGACGGGATGGGTCAATTCCAGATCGATCACCGGGTCGAATGTCAGCGTCGTCGGTACATTTTCCATGGTTTCATGGTTCGTGGTCAGGGTTCGATCCAGCAAAGTACCGATGCCGGTAACCCCGTCGTGACAGGATAGGCAGAGCTTGGAAGCACCATTGGGATAGTCGGCGGTGCTGTTATACTGCGCCTCGGGGATATCCTTGATCAACAAGGAAGTCGAATTGTAGAGGGGAAATGGGCCAGTGGGATCGTTACGATTCCACAGCGCCCCCTGTTTGGAGGCGCTGTGCGGGGTGTGACAGAAGATACAGATTTCCTTGGCACCGGGTTGGGAATCGTCGGTGGCCTGGGTCCGGCCATGAGTGGCGCCAAAGGAGAGGTTGTGGGGATTGGCCGGGTCGGAAACAGGGCGGCCGTCGGCCGCAGGTAGCGCCAAAGAAAAAAGGCCGACGAACGCCAGTATTGAAACTATCCGGGTTGTTTTCATCAATCCTCGCCCCCGCATGAAAACCATCAATCTTTATCCTTCGGGCATCTCGGCGAATATATCTGCAAGTAAAGTACCAGCTTCAGGGTTGCGGCAGATACTCGAAGATCTGAATCCGCCGATTGTACATGTCGGCCACGTAAAGACGGTCTTCTCCGTCGAAAAAGAGCCCGGCGGGCATGTTGAATTTTCCCGGCTCTTTGCCCGCGCCCCCCCAGAAGAGAAGCAGATTCCCCGCCATATCGAAGATCTGAACATTGTCAAATGCCGCATCGGAAACGTAGATGTGCCCCTGGGAATCGACCGCCACCCCCCGCGGCCGGGCAAAGGAACCGGGGCCGTCGCCAATGGCGCCGATGGTGGCGCGCACCTCACCTTCCGGCGTAAAGACGACAATACGGAAGTTGAGGGAGTCGACGACGTACACCTGCCCCGCCGGGTCGACGGCAAGATTCGCCGGCCGATAGAGCGTCCCTTCCCCGAAACCGCTCAGATGCTCCCCTTCGGGAGAAAAGACCTCGATCCGCCCCGCCAAGGCATCGGCGACATAGAGCTGGCCCGAGCTGTCCAGCGCCATCCCCGCCGGGCGACTGAAACCCTCCCCGGGAGCGCGGGTGCCGAGCAGGCGCCCCTTGCGGTCGAGAACGAAGACCTGATTCAATCCCGTGTCGGAAACGTACAACCGTTTGCGTTCACGATCGTAGGCCACCCCGACGGGAGAGACGAGCATCTGTTCCCCGGCCGTGAGCAGATAATCGACCTGGCGCTCGGCCAGGTCGAAAACGTGCACGGCATGGGCCTCGGGGTCAGCGGCCCAGACCCGCCCCTCCCCGTCGGCGGTTACGCCATAAGGGGCGCGCAAAGGCAGTTCCGCCTCCCCTTCTCCCACGACCCAGCGCATCAACCGGGAAGGGCGACCTTCGCGACGGAAATCCTCGGGGCCGGTGATCGTGCGAAAATAGCGAATGCGCGGGGTATCGGGAGGCAGGGGCCAAACGATAGACTGAGCGGGATCGGAATCGAAAAGCCCTTCTCCGCCGCGCGCGGCGCACCCGGCGGAGAAGGCCAGACAGAAAATGAGGAGCAGGCGGACGAGGGTCGACATCAGGGCGTTAGCTTCTTGACCGGATAGCGCTCGCGCAAGGCAGCCATCCATTCGCCATAGAGCGTTTCACGGGCATCGGATTCGAGGGTTTTACGAATTTTATCCCGCACTTCGTCGAATTCGAGCTGTCGGGGATCGTTGTTTTCGAAGAGCTTGACGATGTGGTAGCCGTACATGGTGCGAATCGGCTCGGAGATTTCCCCGGGCTTGAGCGGCTTCAGGGCATCCTCGAATTCCTTGACCGTCTGCCCTTCATGAAAATAGCCGAGATCCCCACCCACATACTTGCTGCGGTCGTCGGAGTTGTAGTAGGCCAGGTTGTAAAAATCTTCGCCGGCCCTGGCCTGGGCGAGCAGCCCTTGGGCCTTTTTCAGCAACGCCTCCCGCTCCTCTTTGTTGGAGGCGGGATCGACCTTGACCAAAATCTGGCTGGCCTTGAACTGGCGCGGGCGTTTGTAGGTGGCGCGGCGTTCGTCGTAATAGGCCCGAACCTGCTCATCCGTCACCGTGACCCGTTGATCGACCGCCACCTTCTCGGCCTCGGCGGCGAGCAGTTGACGATAAAGGGAAGCCTTATAGCCGTCGGGCCCTTCTTCGCCCAGGGCGGCGAGTAATTCCTTCTGGGTCTTGAAACGGGCGCGAAGTTGATTGAACTTCTCTTCCACGACAGTGCCGTCAACCCGCAGCTCCTCTTCAAGGGCATAGCGAACCTTGAAGGCCTGCTCGATAAGCTTTTCAAAGGCCTCCTTTTCAATCTGTGCCAGCTTTTCCTGGGAAACGCCGACATGAAAGGCGACCTGCATCGGAATGAGTCGCTGCTGCTCACGGCGCAACTCTTGGGCGGTAATCGGAACCCCGTCGACTTCGGCCAGAATCCGTGCGGCTGCCCAAGCCGAAGGGACTCCTAAAAGGGCCGACAGAATCACGGCCAGGGTGAGCGCTTTCGGGAAAAATAATCGCATGCACAATACTCCTCAAGGCGATGGGGGAAGGCTCGGTTAATCCAGTGCCATGATAGGAAACCAGCTTCGGCAAAGTCAAGGTCAATACAAGGAGGGAAGGAACGTCATCGAAGGCGCAAAGAAAAACAAATGGGGTGGCTCCTTACGGAGCCACCCCATTTGTTTTATTATGGCGGGGCTGACGGGACTCGAACCCGCGACCTCCGGCGTGACAGGCCGGCGTTGTAACCGACTCTACTACAGCCCCCGATACTCTATGTGATTGACGCTTATCTTCGTCATTTAAAAGATTGGTGGGCGAAACAGGGATCGAACCTGTGACCCTCGGCTTGTAAGGCCGATGCTCTCCCAGCTGAGCTATTCGCCCATCGACTTGTAAAATGGCGGGGCTGACGGGACTCGAACCCGCGACCTCCGGCGTGACAGGCCGGCGTTGTAACCGACTCTACTACAGCCCCGCAAAAAAACAGGAAACAATACTCGGTCTAAGTTTCGGAAAGATCCGAGTCGCTTGCTTCCTGTTTGAGGTCAAACGTGAAAATTTAGTTAACCGCGTCTTTCAGGGCCTTGCCAGCCTTGAACTTCGGGGTCTTGGCAGCGGCGATCTCAATTTTCTTGCCGGTCTGGGGATTCTGGCCGGTGCGGGCGGCGCGCTCGCCAACACTGAAGGTGCCAAATCCGACCAGAGCGACTTTCTCACCGGCTTTCATAGCCTCGGTAACGGCATCGATGAACGACTTAAGGGCTTTCTCGGCATCAGTCTTGCTGAGTCCTGCTTTCTCTGCCATCGCATTGACAAGGTCGGCTTTTGTCACAACATACCTCCAGTTATTAGGAATGGATTAAGCCCTTCAAAACGAGGGCATATATATCAAACTTCCAAAAAGAGTGTCAAGCTAATATTTTGCTAAAAAAGGCTAATGACGCACGGTTTCACCGGGTCCGGCGCCAAATTCTTCAGCTTCGCCCAGAGCCGGCAATGGCACGGCCAGGCCGAGGGACTCTTCCAGAACCTGATCCATATGGGAAACGGGAACCACCCGCAGCGATTTGAGAATTCCCGCAGGGACTTCCTCAAGATTTTTTTCATTTTCCGCCGGAATGAGAACCTTGGAAATCCCCGCCCGTTTCGCCGCCAGCAGCTTCTCCTTGAGCCCGCCGATGGCCAGCACGCGACCACGCAAGGTGATCTCCCCGGTCATCGCCAAATCCCGGTCCACTTCCCGCCCCGTGAGCGCGGAAGCCAGGGCCGTGGCCATGGTGATCCCCGCCGACGGACCATCCTTGGGAATCGCCCCTTCCGGGACATGGATATGGATATCCAGCTTGTGATAGAAATCTTTCTCCAGCGCCAGCTCCCGCCAGCGGGAACGCACATAACTCAAGGCCGCCTGGGAGGATTCGCGCATCACTTCACCCAGCTGCCCGGTGACGGTCAACTTCCCCTGTCCCGGCAGAATCGCGGTCTCGATGGTCAGCAGCTCGCCGCCAACTTCGGTCCAGGCCAGCCCGGTCACCATCCCCACCCGGTTCTCATCTTCCTTGACCCCGTAGGTGTAGCGAGGAACCCCCAGGTACTTCTTGACCTGCGCCACCCCGACGGTGAATTTCTTCTTTTTATCCTTGGACTTCACCAGCTCTCTGGCGATCTTCCGGCAGATGTTGGCGATTTCTCGCTCCAGATTCCGCACCCCCGATTCCCGGGTGTAACGCCGGATAATCTCATAGAAGGTCGGCTCGGTGAAATGCACCTGCTCGGGGAGTAACCCGTGGGTTTCCAGCTGCTTCGGCAGCAGGTAGCGCTGGGCGATGGCGAGCTTTTCCTCCTCGGTGTAGCCTTCGATGCGGATGATCTCCATCCGGTCCTGCAAGGGCCGGGGGATGGAGTGCAGGGAATTGGCTGTGGCGATGAAGAGAACACTGGAGAGGTCGTAATCGACATCAAGGAAGTGATCGCCGAAGGCGTTGTTCTGTTCGGGATCGAGCACCTCAAGCAGGGCCGAGGACGGATCCCCGCGAAAGTCGGTGCTCATCTTGTCGATCTCATCGAGCAGGAAGACCGGGTTTTTCACGCCGACTTTGCGTAATCCCTGGATGATCTTGCCGGGCATAGCGCCGATATAGGTCCGGCGATGGCCGCGAATCTCGGCCTCGTCCCGCATGCCGCCCAAGGACATGCGCACGAACTTGCGCCCCATCGCCCGGGCCACCGAACGCCCCAGGGAGGTCTTGCCCACCCCCGGCGGACCGACCAGACAGAGGATCGGCCCCTTGATCTTCTTGACCAGCGCCTGCACCGCCAGATATTCGAGAATCCGCTCCTTGACCTTCTCCAGGCCATGATGGTCCTCTTCGAGAACATCCTCAGCCCGGTCCAGATCGATCCGATCCTGGGTCCCCTTTTTCCAGGGGAGAGAAACCAGCCAGTCGATATAGTTGCGCACCACCGTGGCTTCGGCAGACATCGGCGACATCATCTTCAGCTTGCGCAGTTCGGCCATGGCCTTGGCACTGGCCTCCGCAGACATGCGGCGCTTCTGAATTTTCTCTTCAAGATCGCGGATTTCCTGCTTGAAGTCATCCTTTTCGCCGAGTTCCTTCTGGATCGCCCGCATCTGCTCGTTGAGATAATACTCTTTCTGGCTGCGCTCCATCTGGCTTTTGACGCGGGTGCGGATCTTCTTCTCGATCTGCAGAATTTCAACCTCACGCTCCATCATCGCCAACAGCTGTTCCAAGCGCTCCAGGGGATCGAGATTAGAGAGGATTTCCTGCTTGTCGCTGATCCGTACGTTCAGATGGGCGCCGATGGTGTCGGCCAGGCGGCCCGGATCGGTGATGCCCGCCACCGACGCGACCATCTCGGAGGGAATCTTCTTGCCGAGATTGACATAGGTCTCGAAGGTTTCGCCGACACTACGCAACAGGGCTTCGACTTCGGGGGAGGATACGGGCGGGTCGATGAGGGCCTCGATCTCGGAGAAGACACACTCATCACGATCAAAAAAAGAAAGCATCCGGCCGCGATACTTGCCTTCGATCAACACCTTGACAGTGCCGTCGGGCAGCTTCAGCAGTTGGATGACCTGGCCGACCGTGCCGATTTCGTAAAGATCCCGCTCCGTCGGCTCGTCGGTTTTGGGATCTTTCTGAGTCGCCAGGAAGACCAGCTTGTCCGACTCCATGGCCCCTTCCAGGGCACGAATCGAGCGGGGCCGCCCGACGAAAAGAGGGGTCACCATATAGGGAAAGATAACGATGTCGCGCAACGGCAACAGTGGATGAACCGTCGAGTCCGAGGCGTCGCCCCGGACGGTCTGATCGGAATAATCGGTCATGAATCCCAGTAGTTTCCTGCCGGAAAAGAGAGAAAAAGGCCTTCGCCCGAAGGCGAAGGCCTGGAGGACATCAGGCCGATTCGGCGCAATCGTAGAGGACGATCGGTCGGGCCTGCTTGAGAATGACGTCGTCGTTGATGACGACTTCCTTGACCCGGTCCTGGGAAGGAATATCGTACATCACGTCGAGCATGGAATTTTCCAGGACGGAGCGCAAACCCCGGGCCCCGGTCTTGCGTTTGAGAGCTTCCCGAGCAATCGCCACCAGGGCGCCGTCGCTGAACTTGAGATTGACCTTTTCCAGCTCAAAGAGCTTCTGGTATTGCTTCACCAGAGCGTTTTTGGGCTCCTTGAGAATCTGGATAAGGGCCTCTTCATCCAGTTCATTGAGTGTCGCCACCACCGGCAAGCGACCGATAAATTCAGGAATCAGGCCGTATTTGAGCAAATCTGCCGGTTCAACCTGCGAGAGGGTTTCGCCTAGGCGCTGCTCTTTCTTCTGGCGGATGTCCGCCCCGAACCCCATCCCCTTGGTCCCGTTGCGGCGGGAGATGATCCCTTCCAGGCCGGCGAAGGCGCCGCCGCAGATAAAGAGGATATTTGAGGTATCGACCTTGAGAAACTCCTGCTGCGGGTGCTTACGTCCCCCCTTGGGCGGAACGCTCGCCATGGTTCCCTCGATGATCTTGAGCAGGGCCTGCTGCACCCCTTCGCCGGAGACATCACGGGTGATGGAGGGAGAGTCGGACTTACGGGCGATTTTATCGACTTCGTCGATGTAAATGATACCCTTTTGGGCCTTTTCAATATCGTAATCGGCGGCCTGCAGCAGGCTGAGGATGATATTCTCGACATCTTCGCCGACATACCCGGCTTCGGTCAGATTGGTGGCGTCGGCAATGGCGAAGGGTACATTGAGAATACGCGCCAAGGTCTGCGCCAGCAGGGTTTTGCCGCTGCCGGTCGGGCCGAGCAGGAGGATATTGCTTTTCTGAACTTCGACATCCCCGGTCTTGCCGGCGAACTCCACCCGCTTGTAGTGATTGTAAACCGCTACCGCGAGAACTTTCTTGGCCCGCTCCTGGCCGACCACGAAATCGTCGAGGGCATCCTTGATATCCGACGGCTTGGGCAGATGCCCGGTACCCCCCTGAGTCGAATCCTCAAGCTTGGCTTCTTCGGCAATGATGTCCTTGCACAGCTCGATACATTCGTCACAGATGTAGACCGCCGGGCCGGCAATCAACTTCTTTACCTCTTCCTGCGCCTTGCCGCAAAAAGAACAGGTCAATTGTCCGGTTTGGGTGTCGTCTCGGCTCACTCAATTCCTCCGCGCTAAAAGTCAGGTCTTTCGCTTAACAATATCATCGATAATACCATATTTTTTCGCAGCTTCGCTACCCATGAAAAAATCCCGTTCGGTATCGATCGAAATCCGCTCCAACGACTGGCCGGTATGATGGGCGAGAACGCCGTTCAAGGTATCGCGGATTTTGAGAATTTCCTCGGCGTGGATTTTGATGTCCGTGGCCTGCCCCTGAAAGCCACCAAGGGGTTGATGGATCATGACCCGGGAGTGGGGCAACGCGTAACGCTTCCCCTCGGCACCGGCACAGAGCAAGAGCGCGCCCATGCTCGCCGCCTGACCCACGCAGATAGTCGAAACCGGGGCTTTGAGATACTGCATGGTATCGTAAATGGCCATACCGGCCGTCACCACGCCGCCGGGGGAATTGATATAGAGATGGATATCCTTGTCCGGGTCTTCCGATTCGAGAAAGAGCAACTGGGCGATAATCAGATTGGCCATGTGGTCCTCAATGGCCCCGCCCAGAAAAATAATGCGATCCTTCAGCAGCCGGGAATAGATGTCGTAGGCACGCTCACCCCGGCCCGTCTGCTCAACCACCATGGGGATCAGGCTCATGGCATCACTCCTCGCCCTGGCCGGACTGGGCGGCCAGTTCCTCCTTGGAAACCTCCTCGACAACCGACTGGTCGATCAGGAAGCGCAATACCTTCTCTTCAACGATCTGCGCCATCAGCCCGCGACGGGCTTCATCGCCAGCGTAATACTTCTTGACGGAATCAAGAGGAGCACCAGACATCTTGGCGATCTCTTCCAGCTTGTCGTCGATCTCGCCAGGCTCGGCGGTAATGTTTTCCTGCCGGGCCACGCCTTCGAGGATCAGACTGCCCTTAACCTGGTCGACCGCGTTGTCACGATACATCTGCTGAAAAGACTCCTCGTTCATCCCCATCATTTCCAGGCTGAGACCCTGGTTTTTGAGTCGATTGCGGATATTCCCCAGCATGTAGTCGAGCTGCGCCGCGACCATCGAGTCGGGAACGTCCATGGGATTGCGCTCAATCAGCGCCGCAATCAGCCGCTCGCGCAGATCACCGTCGATCCGGTTCTGCTCTTGCAGGCGCTGGTTTTCTTCAAGCTTGTCGCGCAATTCCTGAAGGGATTCGAGGCCAAAGCCCTTGGCGAACTCATCATCCAGCTCCGGCATGACCTTTTCCTGAATTTCGTGCAACTTCACCTTGAAGGTCGCCGCCTTGCCGGCCAAATCTTTGTTCCCGTATTCCTCGGGGAAAGTCACGGAAATTTCCCGCTCTTCCCCGCGGCGCATGCCTTCAAGCTGCTCTTCGAAGCCGGGAATGAAGGACCCGGAGCCGAGCTCCAGTTGATGCCCCTCGGCCTTGCCCCCGGCGAAGGCGACACCGTCGACAAAGCCTTCGAAGTCGATCAGCACCTCGTCGCCGTCCTGGGCCTCTTCCCGCTCAACGACACGCTGGGAAGTACGCCCCATGCGCATCTCTTCGAGGCGAGCGTCGACCACAGACGGATCGGCCAGGAACTTCTCTTTCTGCAGGGCAATCCCGGTGTAGTCCTTGACCTCAATCTCCGGCTTGACTTCCACGTGCGCCTGATAAGTAAAAGCCTGGCCCTTCTGCAGGGGGGAACTCTCGACGATTTCGGGATCGGAAATGGCCGGAACCTTGTGCTCCACCAGGGCCTTGAAATAGGAGTCGTTGATCAGTCGCCCCAGGGCATGCTCCTCCATCTGGGGACCATAATATTTTTCGATCACCGAACGAGGCGCCTTGCCGGGACGGAAGCCCTTGATCTTCGCGGTCTTGGCAACCTTCTGATAGGCCTTTTCAATCTCGGCATCGACGGTCGTGGCGGGGACTTCAAAGGAGAGCTTCTTTTTGATACTGCTGATATCTTCCAGGGTGACGTTCATGAGTGCTTACCTCGCGGGACTGGGAAATAAATGGGTATCCAGATAAAAAAATCACCGCGGATGACGACTCCGCGGAGCGGTGAATGGAATCCGGTCTAACGGAAGGGAAACGGGGATGGTGCGAGAGGGGGGAGTCGAACCCCCACGGTTGCCCGCTGGATCCTAAGTCCAGTGCGTCTGCCAATTCCGCCACTCTCGCATCAAGACGAGGATCAATCAAATCACGTACCGGCACCGAAAACAAACCCTATGCCAGAATCGTGAATAATGAAAGGCCCATCCTTTTGCCGACGCACCTGTGACCAACCTCGTCACATTCACTGATACGGTAAAAAAGGTGGGCCAGAATAATCAATGGGGTGAGTGAAGGGGATCGAACCCTCGACAACTGGAGCCACAATCCAGTGCTCTACCGACTGAGCTACACCCACCACAAAAGCGGACACATACTAGCCAAGAGGGATACTCTTGTCAACGGGAATCTTCCGGGCTTCCCGGAGTCAATGAATGGCGCGCCAGGGAGGGCTCGAACCCCCGACCCACGGCTTAGAAGGCCGTTGCTCTATCCTGCTGAGCTACTGGCGCCCGTGGTCGGAGCGAGAGGATTCGAACCTCCGACCCCCTGCTCCCAAGGCAGGTGCGCTACCAGGCTGCGCTACGCTCCGACAAGGACGAGTTGTTTAGCATGGCCGTTTCCCTTTTGCAACCAGAAAAGCACCCTTCCGGTAAAAAAACGCTATCCATTTATGAGTATCTATCCACAAGCTGGAAGCTGACTCCCGGCAACGTTAGCATGGACCGGCAAGAACCTTCCCAGACCCACCCCGCTTTGTATGAAAACAATAACCAACTGAAATAACACGAAAAATAGATCTGCACAAAAATTGTTCAAGTTGTTATTTGCATTGATCCCAGGGCACTTTACCCCTCCGAAGGGGAGATTTTCAAAGCCTTATCCACAGACTCTGTGGACAAGCGCATAACCCATTGATAATCCGCACAGGTTGAGTGAAACAACGAAGATCTCGGCGAACCTTGACTCCGATGTGAGTCTTCGTAAAGAGGCGCAACGACCCCCGGTCCTTTTAATCCTGACAGACACGCTTCAGTGCGTTAGAATGTGTTTTTACTTTCTCAAACCTCAAAAGGATCACCCATGACAGACACCCGCTGGACCGCCGGTTTCCGGAAACATGGTTTTACCGTCACCGGGGCGACCGACCTTCCGGAAATCAATCTTTCCTTTATCGAACTGCGCCATGACCAGAGCGGCGCGCGCATGGTCCATCTGGCCGCAAACGACCCGAACTGCCTCTTTGCCGTCGGCTTTCGCACTCCCCCCGACGACTCCACCGGCGTGGCCCATATTCTCGAACACACGGTGCTCTGCGGCTCGCGGCGCTTTCCGGTGCGCGATCCTTTCTTCGCCATGCTCAAACGCAGTCTCAATACCTTCATGAACGCCATGACCGCCAGCGACTGGACCCTCTATCCTTTCGCCAGCCAGAATCGCAAAGATTTTTTCAACCTGCTCTCCATCTACCTCGATGCCGCCTTTTTTCCCCTGCTCAGCGAACGGGACTTTCGCCAGGAAGGACATCGACTGGAATTCGCCGATCCGGACGATCCCAACGCGCCCCTCGAATATAAAGGGGTCGTCTATAACGAGATGAAAGGCGCCATGTCCGACCCTTCGTCCCTGCTCGGACGTCGGCTGGCGGCCGCCCTTTACCCGACCACCACCTACCGCCACAACTCAGGGGGTGAACCGGCGAAAATCCCCGATCTGAGTTGGGAGCAGTTACGGAAGTTTCACGCCGACTATTATCATCCCGCCAATGCCTATTTCTTCACCTACGGCGATCTGGATCTGAAATCGGTCCTGGCGGTCATCGACCAGGAGGCTCTTTCCGCCTTTGAGCGACGGCCGGCCACCGGCGAAGTGCCGCCAGAGATTCACCTGACCAGCCCTCGCCGGGTCGAGGAAGCCTTTCCTGTCGATCCCGGCACTCCCCTGGAAAAGCGCGCTCTGGTGCAGGTCGCCTGGCTGACCTGCGATATCAACGACAAGCTCGACCGCCTCGGGCTCTCGCTCCTTGCCAGCCTGTTGCTCGGCAATTCCGCCGCCCCCCTCTACCGCGCCCTGCTCGACTCGGGGTTAGGCAGCAATCTCGCCCCCGGGGGCGGCTACCAAGATGACAACCGCACCACCTATTTTGCCGCCGGTTTGCAGGGGATCGATCCCGAGAAAAGCGGCGAAGTCGAAGCCCTGATCCTTGCTACCCTTGAAGAATCGGCGCGAACCGACTTCAGCGCCGAACGGATCGACGGCATTCTCCATCGCCTGGAGTTTTCCATCCGCGAAGTCACGGGAGATCAGTATCCCTACCCCCTGGTGCTGCTGATGCGCCTGATCGGCCCCTGGATTCATGGCGGCAATCCGGTCGAGGCCCTGCGTTTCGACGAGTTGCTCGGCCAGTTGCGGCGGAAGCTCGCCGAAGGCCCCTATTTTCAGGATCTGATTCGCCGCTACCTGCTCGACAATCCCCATCGAGTCACCCTGACCCTGCGCCCTGATGACAGCCTGCAAGCCCGCCAGGACCAGGCAATCACCGCGCACCTTGAAGAGCTGCGTGGCCAACTCGACGCTCACAGGATCGAAGAAATCCGTTACCAGGCCAGGGAATTGCGTGAAGCCCAGGAAGCGGAGGAAGATCTCTCCTGCCTGCCGACGCTGGAGCTCAGCGACATCCCGCCGACCGAGCCGGCGGTCGACTACAGGAAAACTCAGCTCGATGAATGCCCGGTTTACTGGTTCGACCAGCCGACCAACGGCATCGGTTACATCACTCTGCATTTCCACATCGGCGGCCTTTCCGAAGAACACCTGGCCCTGGTCCCGGTCTTTTGCACCCTGCTCGGCCAGATCGGCGCCGCCGGCTACAGCTATACGGAAATGGCCGAGCGCATGGAGGCGGCAACCGGCGGCATTCACGCCCGCGCCACCATTCTCGACGCCCCCGAAAGCCTAGCCGCCAGCCGCGACCTTCTCGCGCTCAAAGGCAAGGCCTTGATCCGCAACCAGGAAAAGCTCTTTGCGATTCTCGGCGATCTCTGCCGCGCCCCTGACTTCACCGATCATAAGCGCCTGCACACGGTACTCAACCAGATCCGGACGTCGTTGGAGAACTCCATTCCCGGCTCCGGTCACAGCTATGCCGCCCGTTCCGCGGCCGGCGGCCTGACCCCGGCGGCCCGCCTGCGGGAAGCCTGGAGCGGCCTGGAGCAGCTCCAGCTCATCAAAAGTCTGGCCGCGAAAAGTCCCGAGGAGCTCTCCGGCTTCGCCGAGAGCATGGCGGCGATGGCCGCGCAACTCCTTTCCCGGCGGCGCCTCTCCTGCGCCATCACCGGCGAGCAGGGACATTTTGCCGAGATCTCTCCCGCCCTGGAACAATTCCTGACGCAGCTGCCGGTCGGCGAAATTCCGGCCGCCCAAGTTCCGCAAGATTTCGCCCCCCAGGTCCGCAACCTCGGCTGGTCAACCTCGGTACCGGTGAATTACGTCAGTCGGGTTTTCCGCGCCGTCCCCTATACCCATCCCGACAGCGCCGCCCTGATGGTCCTGGCGAAGCTGCTGCGCGCCGGTTATCTCCACCGGGAAATCCGCGAAAAAGGCGGCGCCTATGGCGGCCTTGCCAACTACGGCGCCGAAGGCGGCATCTTCTCCTTCCTCTCCTATCGCGACCCGCATCTGACTCGCACCCTGCAAGTCTATGATGATGCCGTGGACTGGGCCGTCGCCGGGCGCTTCGACGATGAACAGATCAAGGAGGGAATTCTCTCTATTTTCGCCGATCTCGACCGACCGCTCTCGCCGGGAGGGCGCGGGAGCCAGGAATTCGCCAACATTGAACAGGGGTTGACCCTGGAGATGCGCAACGCCCTGCGCCGCCGAATCCTGGCCATCGACCGGGAAACCCTCTGCCAGACCGCCGCCCGCTACCTCTCCCGGGAAAAGCGCCTCAGCGCCGTCGGGGTCATCGCCGGTGAAACGGCCCTGCGCCAAGCCAACCAGGAACTTGGCGAAGATTTTCTCCACATCGAAACGATCTGATCGCAGCCTTACGGCCGCCGAAACAAAAAACCCCTCGCGACGCCATGTCGCGAGGGGTTTTTTGCTGTGTGAAAGGCGGGGAAATACGGCGTTTCTACTCGGCGTAGCGGATCGTCATGACCGGGATGGCAGACTTGCGTACCACCTTCTCGGCGGTGCTGCCGAAAAGCACATGGTCAAGACCGGTGCGTCCGTGGGTACCCATAATAATCAGGTCGGCGGACTGCTCTTCGGCCTTCTTGATGATTTCGTCATAGGGGATGCCCGGCAGCAGGAAAGTTTCGTAGTTGCCATAGTCGCCAAGCTGCTCGCGGCAGAACTTTTCCATCATCTTCTTGGCCCCCTCCTCAATCTCCTGCTCCAGCTTCTCGAAGGAGATATGCGGGACATAGAAGCCCCGCAGATCGACGGGTTCGTTGATAATGTGGACAATGAGCAGGCGCGCCTGATATTTCCGAGTCAGGGACAGGGCATACTGAAAGGCGTAATCGGAACTCTGGGAAAAATCGAGGGCAAAGAGGATGGTTTTAAAATCTTTCATGTTCGGGCACTCCTTAGAGGTTGACCGTCAGGGCGTTAGCAGAGGTGTGTGCTTCTCTCAAAAATCTTGTTCATCACCGATTTGAGAACATCGAGTTTGATCGGCTTGTGCAGGTATTCGAAGGCTCCCAGATTCATGGCTTCAAGATAGGATTCGACCTCACCGTAAGCGGTGATCATAATCACGTAAATACTCGGGTGGCGACGGCTGAGTTCCTGCAGAAAGACCAGGCCGTTCATATTCGGCATCCTGATGTCGCTGATCACCAGGTTCACCCGCTTGCCGCGCAGATACTCCAAGGCCTCGCAGCCATCGGCGACGCTGTCCACCTCGTAGCCTTCCTGGGCCAGGAGCTTGGTCAGCCCGATCCGGGCATTTTCCTCGTCATCGACGATCAATATTTTTTCTCGCCCTGCCCCCACGCGGGATCTCCTTTAAGCAAATTGATTTAAAACGTACCACAGGTGCAACGCCTGTCAAGTTCGCCAGAGGTCGCGAAAGACTTTATAATGATTGAATTTTTAGGAGATTTTCGGAGGGTGGGGCGAAACCGGGAAGGCGCGGAAGCGACTTAAGACCGTTGCCAGAGGGTCATCAAGCGATGCCCCAAATCAAGCAGGCGCCCCGCGCCGTCGGAACCGGCACGCAGCACCTCGTCGTGGGAGAGGGGGCCGGGAGAGAGGCCGGCGGCGAGATTGGCGATCAGGCTCAGGCCGATGACCTCCATGCCGAGATAGCGCCCCATGATCGCTTCCGGGACCGTGGACATGGAGACCACATCGGCGCCGAACCGTTGCAACATACGGATTTCCGCGGGGGTTTCATAGGAGGGGCCGGGCATCGCCGCGAGCACGCCGCGATGCAGGGAAATGCCCTTCTCCTGCATCTGTTCGCGCAACGGCGGATAAAGATCTTGCCGATAAAGCCCGCAAAGATCGATGAAGGGATGGAGGGGTTCGCCGCGCAGGGGATTATCCCCCAGCAGGTTGAGATGATCCTCCAGGTACATGAAATCGCCGACTTGAAAGGCCGGATTGATCCCGCCGACCGCATTGGTCAAGAGCAGACGCCGACAGCCGAGGGCGGCGGCGAGGCGCACCGGCAGGGCCACCTGGCGAGCATCGAAGCCCTGGTAGAGATGGTAGCGCCCCTGAAAAAAAAGAACCTTCCAGCCCTGAAACCGTCCGGCCACCAACCGACCGGCATGTCCTTCGATGCGCACATGGGAAAAGCCCGGGATCTCCCGGTAGTCCACATAGACCGCGGATTCGGCCTGATCGGCCAACGCCCCCCAGCCCGAGCCTAGAATCACCGCCAGATCGAAAGTATCCTCACCGAAACGCTGGGCGAGAGCCCCGGCGCTCGCTTCCTCTTCCCAGGCCATGCTCAATCCTCCAGCAACTTCTTCACCCGCTCCAGCAACTGTTCGGGCTTGAAGGACTTGCCGATAAAATCGTCGGCGCCCCCCCGATAGACCTCGCCGATCTCCTCGCTTTTGCGAAAGACGCCGCTCATGGCCAACAGCCGCACCTTGCTCAGACCCTCGTCTTCGCGGACCTCTCGGATCAACTCGTAGCCGTTTTTCTTCGGCAGATTGAGATCGAGCAGCACCAGATTCGGCCGAGCTTCCCGAATGATGCGCAACGCCTCCTCGCCGTCGCCGGCAAAAAGAAAATCCACCTCCAGCCCCTTGAGGATATCCCCCGTCAGCTCCCGAAAGAAGCGGGAGTCATCGACAATCAAGCATTTTTTTCGGAAAGCGGGAACCGCGGCAACGACATCGTCGACGGCGGCCGCCAGATCGACGCGGAAAACGTGGCCGCAGCCGGGACATTTGATCCGCGGTGCTTGGTTGCTGGCGCGGGCCGGGTCAAAACGGTAACTGGCCTGACAATTCGGACAGGCGATGCGCATGGTCAATCTCCCCCGCCTCCGGCATCACCACGAAGCGTCAGTTCACTTCGTCCCCGCAGATCGAGAGGTTGATCGGCAAGCCAAAGGTCGATGCTTTCCGGCCGATCGACCTGCAGACGCAGGGATTTCTCCGCACGCCAACTGATGTTGCTGCCGCCGGCCAGGACATATTTGCGGGGGGGAAGATCGTCGATCCAGACCTCTAGGGCGACGCGCTCCCGGGTCTCGACACGCAGCACCCCGCCGTCGGCCGGAAGCATTTCCGGGGCGGACGTCGGGGTCTCGACTGGCAAGGAGGACGGGGCATCAACGGCCGGCGCTGTCCCGCGGACGTCTTCGTCAGGCGAGTCAGCGGAAGGTTCCGGTGCTGTGCTTTCCTCGGCAACCGGGATGGAGGGTCGGCTCTCCGTCACTGGCGGGGCCGGCCGAACCTCGGTTCCGGACGACTGCCAGGGACCATAGCGCCAGGCGAGGAAAACGAGCCCTGCCAGCAAAAGAACCGCGACGAAAGCGACGGCGAATCGCCGAAGAGGCAAACGCGACCGGGACGGTTGGGCAAGGAAGGGGTCCGCGACCAGGGGAGGGATTTCGGTAAAACCGGAGTCTGCGCCAATCTGGCTGCGAAGCTCCGCCATCAATTCAGGGGCGGGCAACCCCAGAGCCTCGGCATAGTTTTTCAGGAAACCGAAAAGGTAAGCATCGCCGGGAAAACCATCGAACCGGTCCTCTTCCAGAGACTGCAGAAAGGAGAGACGAACCCGCGTCTTAGTCTCCAGTTCAGGCAGGGTCAAGCCAAGTTCTTTCCGGCGCTGTCGAAGTCGGGCGCCGACACTGGGGCGTTCGGAATCACTCATGATTTATTTCAACACCTCAATATAGCTTTTTGCGAGATGGGCTTCCTCCGAAGTCGGAGCCAGCCGCAACACTTCCTCAAAGGCCGCAAGGGCCTCGGGCGTCTGTCCGTTCTTCATGTGGGCCAGCCCCAGCTTGTAGCGAATTTCGGGCACAACAGGAGCCAACTCGGCAGCCTTGCGCAAAGAAGCGACCGCCAGCTCCCATTTATCCAGAGCATGATAGACCTCCCCCAGGCGAAAGTGAGCCAAAGCAAAATTGGGATTCTCCTTGATCGCTTGCTGAAAGGCGCCGACCGCGTCGAGATACTCTCCCTTCTGCATGTAGGCGAAGCCGATGCCGGTGTGCGCCCGCTCCGGCTGGCCAAAGAGCAGATTACTGGCCGCCAGGCGGAAATACTTGATGGCGTCATCCCAGCGTTGCATGTCGAGATAGAGGGCGGCCAGGTTATTTTGGTGCTCAGGCGAGTCCCCACCCAAGGCCAAAGCTTTGATGTAATGTTTTTCCGCTTCGGGGTAGGCTTTCTTGAACTGATAGGCCAAGGCCAAACCGTTCTGGTAATCGGCATTCTGCGGGTTGGCTTCGACCGCCAGCAAGAATTCCTTCAAGGCCTGGGTCAGCTGCTGCTGGCGAAAGTGGGAAAGGCCCATGATATAGTGGGACTCCCCTTTGGGAGGCTTCTTTTCCGAAGAACCGCACCCGGCGGAAATCGCCAGGGCACCCGCCAAAAACAGAATGAGCAACGGTTTTAACACACATACCTCCCGGTGGCTCGAAAACCACATTCCGGTAAAAGATCAAAGGGTCGCCAATAGACGGCCGAGTGCCGCCACGGCCCGCTCCCGACCATTGCCGGCACGGGTGCCGCCGACGGCGCCGATCCGCTCCGGGGACGAAGAAACTGTCCCCTCGACAAGACCACCACCGAACAACGGCAGAGACTGCCACAACTGCTGCCGCTGAAGCCCGGTCAGCAGATGGATTTCACTATCGTCGAAAAGAAAGCCCAGGGATTCGGCGAAGCGCAGACCGGCGAGTCGCTGCTCCTCGACCCCGAGGGTGGAACCGCTCTCCAGGTCATCCCGGTAGAAGGCGAGCCGGCGACTTTCGCGAAGATGGAAGACCACCGCAACCCGCGCCCCCTGGGTAGCGGCATAGACGCAGACATAGGCCTCGGCCTGCTGGGCCTGAAGTCCCGGCAAGGCGACCTGAACATCCCCCAGGGAACGATGCAGGCGCAGTACCCGTTCGGCGGGGAGCGCCAGACGCAGGGTATTCCGGTCCCACTGGAACATGGTGGTCCCTCCCAATCAATCTTCCGGGGAAAAATCCGTGAGCAGACGGAACTGCCGGAAGCGCTCATGCACCTGTTCGATGTCGAGGGTTTTCAGACGATTCAGGCTGAAATCTTCGACGTTGAACGAGGCCATGATCGAGCCGAAAATGATCGCCTGGCGGATGTTGGCGTCGGCCAGGTTGCGCGTAGAGGCGAGATAGCCCATGAAGCCGCCGGCAAAGGTGTCGCCGGCCCCGGTGGGATCGAAAACGGTCTCCAGGGGATAGGCCGGAGCGGTGAAAATACTGTGTTCGGTGAACATGATCACCCCATATTCCCCGCGCTTGACCACCAGGGTTTTCGGTCCCATGGCCAGGACCGCCCGCGCCGCCTTGACCAGATTGGCTTCCCCGGCGAGTTGGCGGGTCTCTCCCTCGTTGATCACCAGCAGATCGACATGCCGTAAGGTCTTGAGCAGCGCCTCCCGCTTCCCGGAAATCCAGAAGTTCATGGTGTCGCAGGCGACCAGCCGGGGCCGTTTCACCTGCTTGAGCACGTCCATCTGCAACTCGGGGTCGATGTTGGCGAGGAAGACATATTCGGCGTCCTCGTAGCCGGCGGGCAGTTCGGGGCGGAAGGTTTCAAAGACGTTGAGCTGGGTATCGAGGGTCTGCGCCTCGTTGAGATCGAAGCCGTAACGCCCCTTCCAGCGGAAGGTCCGCCCTGGAGCGGTCCGCAGCCCGCGCAGGTCGATCTCACGGGATGCGAGAAAGCGGCGATGCTCGTCAGGAAAATCCTCGCCGACCAC
This sequence comes from Desulfuromonas acetexigens, assembly GCF_900111775.1. Classification (NCBI taxonomy): domain Bacteria; kingdom Pseudomonadati; phylum Thermodesulfobacteriota; class Desulfuromonadia; order Desulfuromonadales; family Trichloromonadaceae; genus Trichloromonas; species Trichloromonas acetexigens. The sequence continues at coordinate 63,638 of NZ_FOJJ01000002.1, forward strand.
GGCCACCAGCTGCACATCGGTGAAAAAGCTCGCCGCCGTGCTGAAAAAAGTGCCACTGCCGCCGAGAACCTCCTCGACCTGCCCGAAAGGGGTCGCCACCGAATCGAATGCCACCGAACCCACCACCAACAAACTCATAGGTCGATCAACCTTCCTGTGAATAAAAAGAGTGTCAAGAACTTTACCCCCGGACCCACGCCGCCGCAAGCGGGCACGGGAAAAGGGATTAGAGATAGCGCCCGATCAGCAGCTCGAGCTTGTTGCGGGTCGCCTCGGGAATTCGGTCGCGTTGGGTCATGATCGCGTACTTGAGCGCTTCGCCGCAGCCGCAGTCCCGGGGAGTCGCCAGCTGCCGCGCGGCGCGGCGGATGATGTCGCGGGCGGTCGCCACATTGTGCTCAATGATCGCGAGCACCGCTTCGATGGAAACATCCTCGTGCTCGGCGTGCCAGCAATCGTAATCGGTCGCCAGGGCGACGGTGGCGTAGCAGATTTCCGCCTCGCGAGCCAGGCGCGCCTCGGGGATGTTGGTCATACCGATAACGTCGACGCCCCAGCTCCGGTAGATATTGGACTCGGCACGGGTGGAAAAGTTCGGCCCCTCGATACAGATATAGGTCCCCCCCTTGTGGGCGACGGCGCCGGCGGCGACCGCTGCATCATAAAGCACAGCGGCCAGATCGGCGCAGACCGGATCGGCGAACTGCACATGCCCGACCACCCCCTCGCCGAAGAAGGTCGAGGCCCGTTTGCCTTGGGTACGGTCGAAAAACTGGTCGGGGATGACGATATGCCCGGGAACAATCTCCTCCTTCATGCTCCCCACCGCCGAAACGGAGATGATGCGTTCGACCCCGAGCTGCTTCATCCCGTGGATATTGGCCCGATAGTTGACCTCGGAGGGAAGCAGCCGGTGGCCCCGTCCGTGGCGGGGGAGAAAGATCATCCTGACCCCGTCCAGCAGCCCCGTCACATAGGCGTCGGAGGGCGCGCCGAAGGGGGTGTCGAGAACCACTTCGCGAATGTCGGTGAGTTGTTCGATTTCGTAAAGACCGCTGCCGCCGATGACGCCGATAACCGGTTGAGCCATACTTATTCGTTCCTCCCGTATCCGATGGAAAAAATCGTTTTAATCGCCCTGCCCGGCCGCCTCTGCCGCCGGTGCCGGCAACCGTCCCTGGGCCTTTTCCAACTTGCCCTTGAGCTGGCCGCAGGCTGCCGAGATATCCTGTCCCTTGCTGGCGCGGCGGATGGCGACGATATTGCGGTTTAAAAGATAGGACTGAAAGGCCTCGATCGCTTCGGCGGTCGGTGCCTTAAAAGGCGAGCCTTCATGCTCGTTGTAGGGAATCAGATTGACCTTGGCCTTGATGCCGTGGAGCAGCGTCACCAGACGCTTGGCATCCTGCAAGGAATCGTTCACGTCGCGGATGAGAATATATTCGAAGGTGATGCGCTGCCGGGGTTGCAGGGGAAAGTCGCGGCAGGCCGCCATCAATTCTTTCAGGGGATAGCGGCGATTGATCGGCATCAGCTCGTTGCGCACCGCGTCGGTGGTGGCGTTGAGGGAAACCGCCAGATTCACCCGGATGCGCTCCCCCAGTTCTCGCATCTGCGGCACCAGTCCGGAGGTCGAGAGGGTGACCTTGCGCACGCCGTAGTTCAACCCCTCTTCCAGATAGAGGATTTGCAACGCCTTGACCACGTTATCGAGATTGTGCAGGGGCTCGCCCATGCCCATCAGCACCAGATTCTGCACCGGCCCGTCCTTGAGCGCCGCGCAGACCTGATTGACGATTTCCCCCGGCTCCAGATCGCGCACCAAACCGAAGGTCCCGGTCAGGCAGAAGGAACATTGCATGGCGCAGCCGACCTGGGTCGAAATGCACAACGTCGCCCGCTCGTTTTCCATGGGGATGCGCACCGTCTCGACGGTCTGGCCGTCGGCCAGGCGGAAGAGGTACTTCTTCGTTCCGTCCCGGCTTTCCTCGACCAGTTCGGGACTCCAGTCGGAGATAGTCGCCCAGCTCGCCAGATCTTCACGAAAATCCTTGGCCAGGTCGGTCATATCGGCAAAAGCAGTCACACCCCGCCCGTAGATCCAGCGCATGATCTGCTTGGCGCGAAAGGGTTTCTGCCCCCGCTCGGCAAGCAGGGCGGATAACTCTTCGAGGGTCAGATTCTTTAAATCGATCAAACTTCCGGAGCTCATAAAAACGTCGTTCGTCGCTGATTTTACATGAAAAAACCCCTCGGATCATAGCCGAAGGGTCGTTTTTTCACAAGGTTAATCTGGTCCGGAGGGGGATTAGAGCAGTTCCAGCCCGGAGAAGAAATAGGGGATTTCGAAGGCGGCGGTTTCCAGAGCGTCGGAGCCGTGGGTGGCGTTTTCGCCGATGGAGGTGCCGAATTCCTTGCGCATGGTGCCGGCGGCGGCATCGGCGGGATTGGTGGCGCCCATCAGGTCACGCCACTTCTTGATGGCGCCGGCCGCTTCGAGGACCATGACGACGCAGGGGCCGCTGCTCATGAAGTCGGTGAGTTCACCGAAGAAGGGGCGCTCTTTGTGTACATAGTAGAAGCCTTCGGCCTCGACCTTGCTCATGTAGAGCTTCTTCAGGCCGACAACCTTGAAGCCTTCGGCGTAGATGCGGGCGAGAATCTTGCCGGCGTGACCGGCGGCGAAGGCATCGGGCTTGATGATGGCGAATGTTCTTTCCATGGGGCAACTCCTTGAATGACGGATTGTTTTTAACTCGCGAAAGCGTCGCGTCTTTTAGCATCCTGTATAAAGAAAGTCAAGATAATCAACGGAAATCCCCGCCCCTTCCGGTCCATTCCCCTATTCAAACTCGATCAGATAGTAGAGGTCGGCGCCGCTCTCGACGCCGACGCTCGATTCGAGCTCCCAGCGTTCAAAGAGGCGGTAACGCATGCGGAATTCGTTGGTGCTGGTAAAGAGGGAATGACCCAGGCTGATATAGAGCCGGGGGCTCAGATATTTGCCGATGGTCACCACCGAGGAGCTCACATCGCCGCTCCCCGCCTGCACCTCCAGCACATCGATGCCGAGGCGGCGCTTGAGCCGATCCTGCAGAACCACCGACTCCCCCTGGGAAAGGAGGACCCCCGCCGCCGTCATGAGCAGGTCGGTGTCGCCGCCGGCGGCGCCCAGAGGCCGCCCCAGAACCATGTAGGAAAGGATATCGGTGTCGGGCATGAGCGGGTCGGAATAGAGTTTCACCAAGGGCTGGCGGGGAGTGCCGGTGACCCGCACCCCGGCCTTGACCTCCCCGGCGTTGCGCAAGGCGAGAATGTCGAGGGTCGGGCGATCGACCGGGCCGCCGGCGAAGAGGATATTGCCGCGCTCGACCTTGAGGCCGATGCCGTAGGCGGAATAGGCTCCCTCTTTGATTTCGATCCGCCCCCGGCCGTTGATCTCTTCGAGATTTCGGGCGAGGATTTCCACCTCTCCGCCCAGCCGGGCATCGACGCCGGACGCCTTGACCAGCACGCGCTCACCGAGGATCACCCGAACTGCGGCATCGAGTTCCAAGGGCAGTTCCGCCGCCGCCTCTTCCGGAGCATCGACCAGCACCAGATCGGGACTGGAACGGATCGGCGGCTCGCTCTCGCGACCACGAACCATGGCGTAAGGCACCAGCACCTTGCCGCGCAGGCGCAGCCGCTCGGCATCCCCGGAGATTTCGAGCTCGGGACTGATATGCAACTGCAATTCGGGCAGATTGACCGCCTCGACGTTCTCTCCGGAGAGGTTGAAACGGTAGTCGGCAAGCGCCCAGTCGTTGAGAAGGATCTTCCCCTGGGCGATCAGGGTGCCGTCCCCGGAGGTGATCCGGGCTTCCTCCAGCTCGATTTCCTCGTTGGCCAGACGACCGCGCAAGCGGACATCCCTGAGGCTCAGCCCAGCAACGGGAAGATAGGCGGCGGCGCCGGAGAGGGAGAAGGTGCCAGCGAGGCGCGGGTCGGCAGGAGGGCCTGCCAAAGTCGCCGCTACCTCGAGCTGCCCGGAGCTTTCCCGCACCAGTCCGGGAAAGAGCGCGGCCAGCAAACCTTTTTCCGCGAGGGAGGCGGTCATCTCCCCTCTTATCGGCGCCTGGGGATCGACCTGCACCGGCCAGCGGGCGGCGAGGGGCCACTGCAACCGCCCGCGCAATCGACCGTGTTGGTTGAGTTCGAAATCGGCCTCGGCCAAAAGCTCTTCGCCACGCCAGGCGAGAACCAACTCGGCCTTGCGCAAGTCGGCACCGAGCTGAAGTTCCTCCTCCTGCCAGCCGAAACGGCCCCCCTCGATCGCCGCCCGCCCGTCCAGAAAAAGGTCCGATCCCTGTCGCCAGCCTCCGGTGAAGTCGGCGGTGACCTGGCCGTACAGGCTCAACCCAGTGGGCGGGGCCGGCGTCAAGCGCGCCAGGGCGAGATTGTCGAAGGTCAGGGAGAATCCCCCCGCCTCGGGCCAGATTTCGCCGGGGGGCTCGGGGGAGGAGAGATTCAGGTGCAACTGCCCGAGGTCGCCGCCATCGCCGGACAGTTCAGCGTGCAAGCCGTTGTCGTCCCAATCAAGCAGCAACCGCAGATCGCTCAGGGCGTACTGCGCTTCCCCCCGGGACAGATCTCCCGCCGCCTCGAGGCGCGCCGTCAGTTTCTCCGGCCGCCCCTGCCGCAGACTCAGGCGCAAATCCCCCTGGGTCGCGCCGTCAATGCGCCAATCCTCCACCCAGGGCTGGGCATGAGCCAGGCGCAACCCGCGCCAACCCAGGGTAAAATCACCATCCAGGGAAGCAAAGGCCAGGCTCCCGGCCAGCTCGATTTCCTCCGCCCGGGTACTGACCAGCCTGGCCGGGGCCAACTCCGCCCGGTCCGCGCCCACCCGCAGGGCAACCGGGGCACTCAGCCGCCAATCCCCTGCGGGCGTATCCGTGAAGGTCAGTTCCCGCAAGAAACCGTTCCAAGACTCCTCCCGCCAGCCCCCTTGGGCCAGAAAGCGAGCCTGGCCTGAATCCCCATCGATCTCCAGAACCGCACGATGCTCTTGCAAAAGGCCGGAGACTTCGAGGGCCACTCTCTTAATCTCGTGGCCGGCCAGCCGCCCCTCGCGCCCTCGCAGCGACCCTGCCAATGCGTCGGAGTCGGCGGATTTGCGTGCGGACACTTCCAGCGCGGCCAGGGAATACTCGCCATAGGCCAGGTCCGTCCCGTTCACTATTAGATGGCCGGCCAGGGATTTCCCGTCCCAACTTAGCCAGCCCCGGCCTCGGGCCGTTCCCGAAAGCTCGGGAATCAATCCCTGCAATCGCCCCAGGTCGAGCTCGACATCAAGCCGCTGAGCGAGGCGTCCACGTGCACGCAGGGCCAGATTGGCGCCGAGTAGATCGAGGCGGACGATCTCCAGATCCTCGCCCAGCAGCCGGGCGGAAATTTCACCGGTGAGGCTTTGGCCATGCAGGGTACTTTCCAGCAAGGAGCCGTCGATACGGAGGAGCAAAGGCTCATCGGCGGCCTGCGACAGATCTAAGCGCAGATCGAGGCTGACCTGCCCGGGCACCTCGGGTGAGAATCGGGCCAGGTCGAAACGCTGCCCACGTAAATCGCCACGGAGGGAAAAGCCCTCCAGCCAATCGAGCTCGAGCGTCCCGAAGAGGGTGCCCGCTAACCACTCTCCTTGCAATTCGGCAAGGTCCAGACCGGTGGCATCGCCGGCGAACTCGCCGGCAAGGGTACTTTTAAGCCAGTCATCGCTGCGATTGCGCAGGTCGAAACGTCCCCGGTAGCACTCCCCTTCCCCAGCGGCGGAAATGCGGGCATCCAGCAGCAGCGTCACGCCTGCAAGGTCGCTCAGATCGACCCGGCGTCCGGCGATATCCGCCTGCCAGGTCATAACTTCGTCGAAGGCGAGGCTGCCGTCAAAGGCCAGGTGGTCGCCGCGCCCAGGCAATTCAATGCGCGCCTGATCGATCCTGAGCGTTTCCCCGGCAATCACGAGGGGAAGTCGTGCCGACAGCAGCACCTTCCCCTGGCTCCAGGCACGAGCGTGGAGCTGTCCCGCCAACCAAGTTCCCTCCTCTTTCCGCAGATCGAGCAGGATCTCCGCCCGGTCGGCGCCGGCCAGCGGCTCCTTCGGCAAGGTGAGCAGCTGCCCGCGCAGGGTCCCCTCGGGCAGGTCAAGGGCGAGATTCCCAGTAATGCGCACTGAGGGGAGGACCATCTCCATGGCGGACAGGCCGACGACGCCGGATCGCCAGGCGAGGGAACCGCGCCAGGAGTCCAGCTGCCACAAGGTTTCGTTCGGCGTGCGGATGACCAGCCGCTCTAGCCGCAGATCGGGGATTTCCAAGGCCACCCGCAGAGGCCAACCGGACAGCTCGGGCCACTCGGGGAGGAGCAACCGCGCCGGTTTCACATCGGTCGGTGGTGGAGAAGACTCATCGTCGAGAAAGAGCTCGACTCCCGTCAGGGAGAGCTCGGCGATTTCCAGCCGTCCCCACACCAGTTTTCCCGGGCTCCAGTCAAGCACCGCCCGCTCAACGGTCAAAATACCGCCCTCATAGGGGACATGCAGACCATCAAGAATCAGCTGATCACCCAGTCGGCCCGTGAGCTTCCCGATATTTCCCGCCCCGGGAAGCAATCCCAAAACGCCGCGCACCAGCCAGGAACTGCCCGAGGGGGTCCAGATGAGCCAGACCACACCGACGAAAAACGCCAAGAGGATGCCCAACCCCGTCAACAAAAGAGAGCGTACCAGAACCCTTACCATGCGAACCCCACGCTCACATGCAGCCGCCAGGAGGGGTTCGGCTCACCGATCTGCCGGGCGAGATCAACCTTGATCGGCCCCACCGGCGTATAGTAACGGACTCCGAGCCCCGCGCCCTGCGCCCAATCAATATCGGACAGGTTGTTGAAGGCGTTTCCGGCATCGTAGAAGGCGGACGCGCCCCAGTTCGTCAAAAAAGCACGCTCCAGTTCGAGGCTGGCCACCCCCAGGTGCTTGCCGCCAATGACGTCGCCATTGGCGTCCTGGGGCCCCAGGGACTGATAGGCATAGCCGCGGACGCTCTGATCCCCGCCGGCGAAAAAACGCAGGGAGGTCGGCACATCGGCCAGCGGCTCATCCTGCAACGTCGTCCCCCCCTCGGTACGGGCGAAGAGAGTCCAGCGCCCCGGTAGTTCCAGCAGAACATTACCGGAAACCAGAAATTGCAGGAGACTGATGTCGGAAGCCAGCCAACGGTGGGCACCTCGAGCCTCAAGCGCAAAGGAGGAGCCGCGTCGGGGGCGGATCGGGTCGGAGTATTGCCGGCGCGAGAGGCGCAACCCGGGGATGGTCAAACGGGAGCGCCGATCCTCGTCGGCAATCCGATAATCCTCCTGCAGCAGCCGAAGATAGACCGAGCCCAGATAACCCTGCCCCAACCCCCAGACCTGACGGGCTTCGGCAAAAAGGGAACTCGATTCATAGGTTTCCACATCCTCGGCCTGATAACCGACACTGAACTCGGTGCGACTCTCCAGATGCCCCCGGTTAGGCATGACATAGCTAGCCACCAGGGACTGCCGGCGTTCTGCCAGCAGCAGATCCGCGTCGAGCAGGTGGGCGCGATGAAAAGCATTGTTGTCCCGGTACCGCAAGGACAGTCGCGCACCGGTGTCCGTCCCGAAACCCACCCCCGGGCGCAGGCGGTGCCGGGTACGAGGTGTCAGCTGGACGGAGACCGGCACCATCTCTTCATCGGTGAGCTCTTCGAGGGGGGTAAGGAGAACGTCGCGAAAGCGGTCGGAATCAAGAAAGTTAAACTGGGTCTGACCGAGCTTATCGTGGGAGAAAAAATCCCCTTCGGCATAAGCAAGATGTTGCAGCAGAAACCACTCGGGGAAATCGGGGGCGCCGTGAATCAGCGTCTTACCGAAACGTAAGCGTGGCCCGGTGGCGAGTTCAAGCTCGATTTCAGCGCTACGACGGCCACGGTCGACACGAATGACGTGCCGGGGAAAATCGGCCTGAAGATAGCCGAGATCAAGGGCGGAGGCCTTCAGCTCCCCCTTGGCGCGTTCGTAGTGATCCTGGCGGAGGATATCCCCCTCCCGCAGGGGGAATTCGGCAACGAGTCGTTGCAAGCGCTTTTCCTCGGCGCCGGCTCCGGTCACCACAACCCGCAAGGAAGTCACCCGCACCGGCTCCCCCCGTAGCACTTTCACCTTCAGCAGCCACTGATTTTTCCTCTGGTTTTCCAGCTGCGTGCTTGTTATTGTGGCAAAATATCCGAAAGGTTCAAGGGCTTTGCCGACCTTGTCGGGAACCTGGCCGACAAAGCGCGTCAGCCAATGACGCTCCACCGTGCCATCTGCCTTCGCCAGATCGGTCGGCAAGGTCAAAGCGGCGCGCACGTTTTCGAGAAGCTCGCCGGTAATCCCCGTAACTTCAAGGGACAGGGGTTCGCTCCGAGCTGTGGCGGAGAAAATTATCAGCCAGAAAATAATCAGAACGATACGAAACAGGAAAAACCTCCCTGGTAAACGCAGTCAGTTATCAGCATGTTTTATTCGTCGGAAATGACTGTTTTAAATACTGATCTGGAAGGATAACACAGCCTTATGCTGAAACCAATTCGCTCTATAACGGTCGTGGCCCTGCTGCTGGTGGCAGTCTATGCACATGGAAAAACACCGGAACCGATCCCCCCTCATACGCTCAGTTCCCAGTGGCGTGGCGAGGTTATCGGCGAACACCGCTATCATACGGTGGTCGATTCCAAGAAAACCCTCATGGAACTGGCACGGGACATGGGGCTGGGCTATACCAATGTCAAAAATGCCAATCCCGACATCGACCCCTGGTTGCCCGCGCCGGGGCAGACCGTACTCCTGCCCTACGCCTCAATCCTTCCGGTCGACGCGGTAGCTGGAATTACTATCAACCTCGCGGAAATGCGCCTCTACCATGTCTGGAATAATGCGGGGAAAGCATTGGCTCGAGCCTACCCCCTCGGGATCGGCAGCGAAGGAACCGACAGTCCCACCGGACGCTTTTCCATCCTGAACAAAGCGGAAAATCCGACTTGGACCGTCCCCCTCTCCATCCGCCATGAGCGCCCCGGGATGCCGACTTCCGTTCCACCCGGCCCGGCCAACCCCCTGGGGAAATACTGGATGGCTTTCTCTACGGCCGGTTACGGCATCCACGGCACCAACAAACCCTTGGGCGTGGGCCGGCGCGTCAGTCACGGTTGCATTCGGCTTTATGCGCAGGATATTCAGGAACTTTTCTATCGGGCTCCGGTCGGAACCGAGGTGTTGATCATCGACACGCCAGTCAAGGTCGGGCGCAAGGACGAAGTCCTCTTTCTGGAAGTACATCTTCAGGAAGGCCGAGAGCACGATTTCGCGAGCCTTAGACGGGAGATCGTCCGTCAGGCACGTCTTCTTGAATGGAACGGCCTGCTCAACTGGGACATGATCGAGGAGATTATCCGCCAGAACCGTAGCATCCCCCAGCCTATCTCCGTCGCGACTCCGCCGACTTCGGCAACGGCGCGCCGCTAGTCAAATCTTTCTGCAGATTTTCAGAACCCCAAAAAAAACGGGGACCAAGCAGCAGCCTGGTCCCTGTTTTTTTTTCGTAGCTTTGTTTTTGTGAATTACTTACGCAACCCCATTTCGAAGGCTTTCTCGGCCTTCTGCGCGGCGGCTTCGGCACGCACGGCGGCGGCATCAGCGCGATTGGCAGCGTTTTCCGCACGACCGGCTGCGTCGGCAGCCTTCCCAGCAGAGGCTTCAGCGGCAGAGGCGGCGCCTTCAGCGCGAGCAGCCGCGCTTTCAGCGGCCGTAGCCGAGGCAGCGGCAGCGTTACTGGAATCAACGGCTTGCTTCAGAAGAGTTTGGTCCGCAGGAGAAAGTTTCGCGGAACAGCCCGCGAGGCAAAGGAACATGGCACCGGCGATCAGAGAAACGATCTGAGCTTTACGCATATTGGCCTCCTTGAAGTGATTTCTTTTGCTTGTGAGTTAATCAGAATATCCACAGCTGTCAAGTGTCGGCTAAATAAAATTCGCTGAAGGGGTGAATCAAACGACCCACCCCTTCCGCGATCTTTGTCCATTCATCTACATTACGGGAGAAGCGACTTGATGTACTCCCGGTTCAACTTGGCGATGAACTTGACATCAATGCCCTTCGGGCAAGCCGCCTGACACTCGTAGTGGTTCGTACAGTTGCCGAAGCCGCACTCTTTCAGAGCCTCGGTCATCGCCTTGACGCGAGCCTTGGCCTCGGGACGGCCCTGGGGCAGTGCCGCGAGTTGAGCGACTTTGTTGCCGGTAAACAACATGGCTGAACTGTTGGGGCAACCGGCGACACAGGCACCGCAACCAATGCACTCAGCAGCATCCATGGCGTACTCAGCAGCAGGTTGGCTAATCAGAATCGAATTAGCGTCAGGCACGCCGCCGGTATGACAAGAGGTGTAACCACCTGCGTTCTGGATCGCGTCGAGAGCGGAGCGGTCGACAACCAAGTCCTTGACGATGGGAAAGGCCTTGGCGCGCCAGGGCTCAATGTAGATGCTGTCGCCATCTTTAAAAGTGCGCATGTGCAGCTGACAGACCGTGGTACGATCTTGCCCACCATGGGGGCGGCCGTTGACGACCGTAGAACACATACCGCAGATCCCCTCGCGGCAGTCATGATCAAAGGCGATGGGATCTTTCCCCGTTTTTATCAGGACTTCATTCACATCGTCGAGCATTTCCAGGAACGATTGGTCCGGGCTGACATTCGGAGCCTCATACTGTTCCAGTTTGCCCATGTCCTTGGGGCCCTTTTGGCGCCATACGTATAATGTAAGGTTCATTATTTATAACTCCTTACCGCCAGATGTACATTTTCGAATTTCAGGGGTTCCTTGTGCAACTCGGGCTCCTTATCAACCCCTTTGAACTCCCAGGCCCCAACATAGCAGAAGTTCTCGTCGTCGCGCTTGGCTTCGCCGTCGTCATACTGATGCTCGATCCGGAAGTGGCCGCCGCAGGATTCTTCACGATGCAAGGCATCGCGGGTCATCATTTCGGCGAATTCAAGGAAATCGGCCAAGCGACCGGCGTTCTCCAACTGCTGGTTGAACTCACCGGCGGTGCCGGTAACCTTGACGTTCTTCCAGAATTCCTCGCGCAAGGCGGGGATTTCCTTAAGTGCCTCGTTAAGGCTTTGTTTGCTGCGGGCCATGCCGACATTGTTCCACATGATCTTGCCGAGGGCGCGATGCATGTCGGAAACGGTTTTCTTGCCGTTGATCGACAGCAACTTGTTGATCTGACCGTTGACCTCGTCCACCGACTTCTTGAACTCGGGATGGTCGTCCTTGATCTGACCCGGCTTGACCGTCACCAGATAGTTGGCGATGGTGTAGGGAATGACGAAGTAACCGTCGGCCAGACCCTGCATCAGCGCCGAGGCGCCGAGACGGTTGGCGCCGTGGACGGAGAAGTTGGCCTCACCGAGAACGAACAAGCCGGGGACGTTGCTCATGCAGTTGTAGTCAACCCACAGGCCGCCCATGGAGTAATGGGGCGCGGGGTAGATACGCATCGGCTGTTTGTAACCGTTTTCGTCGGTAATCTTCTCATACATTTCGAAGAGGTTACCGTAACGGGCGGCAATGGTGCTCTGACCGAGGCGATTGATCGAATCGGCGAAATCGAGATAAACACCGCGTTTGCCGGGGCCGACGCCGCGATCGTCGTCGCACTGCTCCTTGGCGGCGCGGGAAGCGATGTCGCGGGGGGCCAGGTTACCGAAGGAAGGATACTTCCGCTCCAGGTAGTAGTCGCGATCTTCCTCGGGAATAGAGCTGGCCGGCTTTTCGCAGTCTTCTTTCTTTTTCGGCACCCAACAGCGGCCGTCATTACGCAGCGATTCGGACATCAGGGTCAGTTTCGACTGATGCTCGCCATGCTGGGGAATACAGGTCGGGTGGATCTGGGTATAGCAGGGGTTGGCCATGTAAGCGCCTTTTTTAGCGGCTTTCCAGGCGGCGGTAACGGAGCAACCCATGGCGTTGGTCGAAAGGTAAAAAACGTTGACGTAACCGCCGGTGGCCAGAACCACGGCATCGCCCCAGTGGGACTCAATCTGCCCAGTGGTCAGGTTGCGGACGGTGATCCCCTTGGCGACCCCGTCGACTACGACCAGGTCGAGCATTTCCGTACGGGGATGCATGGTAACGGTCTTGGCCTTAACCTGACGACAAAGAGCCGAGTAGGCGCCGAGCAGCAACTGCTGACCGGTCTGACCGCGAGCGTAGAAGGTACGGGAGACCTGGGCACCACCAAAGGAACGGTTGTCCAGGTAGCCGGCGTAGTCGCGAGCGAAAGGCACGCCCTGAGCGACACACTGGTCGATAATGTTGTTGGACACCTGAGCCAGACGCCAGACGTCAGCCTCACGGGCGCGGAAGTCCCCACCCTTGATGGTGTCATAGAAAAGGCGGTAGATGCTGTCGCCGTCGTTCGGGTAGTTCTTGGCGGCATTGATGCCGCCCTGGGCAGCGATGGAGTGGGCGCGGCGGGCGCTGTCCTGGTAGCAGAAAGCATGGACATTGTAGCCCAGTTCGCCCAGAGAGGCGGCGCCGGCGCCACCGGCGAGACCGGTGCCGACCATCAAGATTTTGTATTTACGCTTGTTCGCCGGGTTCACCAGCTTCATTTCAAAGCGGTGTTTATCCCACGATTTTTCGATTGGTCCGGTAGGACATTTGCCGTCAAGTATCACGAGGAACCCCCTAAATCTTTACGATGCCAAAGATGATGAGAATCGGAATCGAGATGTAGCCGAACAGCAACACCAAGGCAACACCCTTGCTAACCTTCTCGAGGATATGCAGGGAAGGCCCGTTGTTGAAACCGAAGGTCTGGATGAAGCTCTGGAAGCCATGGCTTACATGCAGGAACAAAAACACCATCGCGGCCACGTAGATCAGAGAAATAAGGAACTTCTGGAAGCTGAGAACCACCATCGTAAAAACGTCGGGACGGCCCAAGGCATCCGCCGGCAGAAGAGAGGCGGAAATCTCGGGGTTGGTCACATGCGCGGTGAAGTGCAGGATGTGGTAAACGACGAAAGCCAAAAGCGCCAGACCGCTGACGATCATGGTTTCCGACGCGAAATTGGCCCGGGCCATTCTCTTGACGGCGTAATTTCCGGGAGTCGCGGCCCGGTTCTCCAGAGTTAGCTGGATACCGAAGATGATATGCAGGCCGAAGACAGCCAACATGAACAAACGGAAGATCCAGACAAGAGGACCAAGATCATGAAGATGCTTGGCGTAAGCGTTAATACCATCGGCTCCCCAGTACACGGAAGAGTTGCCGAGCAGGTGAACGCAAATAAACGAGATCAAGATGAAGCCTGTAACAGCCATCAAGACCTTTCTGCCCACGGTGCTTTGAGTGAATTGCATAATTTTCATCCCTTAGAATGATTTTTAGAGCGAATAAGGAATCATCATTCCTTGTCCCTGTAGTTACTCATCCGGCGCACTCAGTCGTCGGGACCGGGGGTACTCCCACCGTCTCCCCGCGCTTCGACCGAAAAAGCAGGAACTTTTCGAGGGGGGGGTGCGCGCCAGCAAGCCAGAAATTCCATTTCCTCTCTCCTCGCCAATAGTTAGCCCACACATGAGCAATCCACAGAGCATGCCGGCAAACCCGGCAACATCATGGTCCTAATGTATACTGCATACAACACACCGTATACTAAACATCGTTTGGAGAAAAAAGCAAAAAAAAAATTAACCTAGCCCCTCATGAGAGCCCCAAGGTATCGACACTCCAGAATCCTTTACAGCCTATGCAAAATCGATCCATGCCTAAGCAAAGCGAGGTTAGCCTACACCAATAATGAACCAGAGAAAACAACAAAATACAAAAAGATCCCGCATACTCGACGCATACACACTGCAATGGATAAAAATAATCTAGTGATTTTGGGATATTACAAAAGACAATCAGGCCTATACAGAAGGGGGTGACAAGTAAGAGTGTATAAAAAGTCAATACATGTCACCTGGCCAAAAAACATCAGCATGAATTTTGGTCAGCAAATATCTTCAACCATATCAATATCTTATGTTTTCTAATTGGTTAATGCAAATATTGGCACGTTCGCTGCTTATTTTTCTGGGAAAGGCCCCTGTGAACCAGTTCAGGAAAGGAGCAGAAAATGAAAAAGCCCCTTGGCGCATCGATTTTTACACTGAGCCTGGCGTTCCCCTATCAGGCGTTGGCCGAATCCAGCCCGGATTCAGCTGAAAGCGGTTTGGCCGTCATCCTCTTTCTTTGCTTCATCGGCCTAATCATCGTCGGGCAACTACTCCCTGGGATCAAACTCTTCTTCGCGATGATCAAAGGTCTCTTCAAAAAACCATCCGAGCACATCAACAGCGCACATCATAAATGAGAACGATTTTCAAGAAAGGAGAGTCACCATGAAAAAATCGATAGCCGCTCTTGCTTCCTTGGCCCTGCTCACCCCGAGCGCCACGGCGTTTGCCTCAGTAGGGCGGAGTGACCACAGTGGGTTTGTGGTCTGGATCTTTCTCGGATTTTGCGGTCTGATCGTTGCTGCACAACTTATTCCCGCCTTACTGGTCATGCTTGGCTTGGTCAAAGGTGCAACAGAAAAACAGCCGGAACCTGCCAGGGAAAAAGTTCATTAATCTACCACCGGCGGGGAACAAAATCAGCTTGTTCCCCGCCTTCGCTCCCGCCAAACCGCCTAATTTCCCTTCGCCACCGATAACCCTTGACCTCCCCCTGCAAAAACGTTTACCTATTCCCTGAATCCGTAAGATCACAATCAGAAAAATTTTTACGAATGCAGATAAGTTATTGATTATATTCGCTATTTACGTTATCATTCAGCCCGTCGAAAACTCACTTGGCGGGTGAATTCCATGAAACGTTTGATCATTGAGAAGGCCAAAGACGAGTTCTATACCTCCCATTCCGGGCTGGCGCTCATCGGTTTGTGCCTGAATCGTTTTACCAGTTTGACCTCGCGTCTGGGGGGCGTTTCCCGCTTGAAGAAGGGGGCCATCGCCCATGCCGATGTGATCCGGAGCTACATCGGCCTGCTGTGTCTCGGCAAGAGTGACTTCGAGGCGATCAGCGGCTTTCGCCAGGATCGCTTTTTCCGGGAATCCCTGGGCCTGAAGGAGGTTCCCTCCGAGCCGACCTTGCGGCAGCGGATGGAAGAGCATGTTGAGGTGTTTCGAACCATTGTGAACTTTTGCGCCACCGAGTTTCTGCGCACGTCGCAGGCGTTGATGTCGGCGCTGCCGATGGGACATGTTCCCCTGGATATCGACGTCTTCACCATGGACAACTCCGGCACCAAGAAAAAAGGGGTGTCGCGGACCTACCAAGGATACGACGGCTACGCTCCGATCGCCGCCTATCTGGCCCTAGAAGGGTGGCTGCTGGAGATCGAGCACCGCGAGGGCTCCCAGCACAGCCAGAAGAACTTCGTCCCCTTCCTCGCCCGGGTCTTGCACAAAGCGCTGGCGCTGACCGCCGCGCCCTTGCTGGTGCGGCTCGATTCGGCCCACGATGCCTGGGAGACCCGCATCGAGCTGGCCCGTCACGAGCGGACCGACTACATCCTGAAGTGGAATCCCCGGGGGCAGAGCAAAAGTCACTGGCGGCAACGGGCTTTTTCCGAGGGATTGGTCAGTGATCCGCGACCGGGGAAACGCGTTGCGATCCTGAATGTTCGGGAGACCCATGTCTGGACCGACGATAACGGCATCAGGCAGGAACTGACCTGCCGTCGGGTCGTTCGGGTCATCGAGCGCTCCACCGACAAAAAAGGCCAGGGGCTGCTGGAACCCGAGATCGAGTTGGAAGGCTGGTGGACCACCCTGAACCTCCCCGCCGAAAAAATCATCGCCCTCTACCAGGATCACGGCACCAGCGAGCAGTTTCACAGCGAACTCAAAACCGACATGGATCTGGAGCGCCTGCCCTCGGGCAAATTCGAGGTTAACAGTCTGGTCATGAGCTGCGCCGCGCTTGCCTACAACATCCTGCGCTACATCGGACAACTCGGCCTGCTCGGCGACAAGACCCCGGTGCGGCACGGCGCCAAACGGCGGCGGCTCAAGACCGTCATGCAAGAACTGATGTACCTCGCCGCCCGGCTGATCGAGACCGGTCGGCGCTTGCGACTGCGCTTCAGTCGCCACAGCGGCCTGAACTTCGAAGCCTTTGCCGGAGTCTACCGGCGCCTGGCCTACGGATAGGGAATGAAACCGAAACGACAACCTCGAAAAAACAGTGCTCGGCAACAGCGCCCACGGCCCAACTCGCCCGAAAAACGGCATTCGGACAGTGTTGGTGGTCAAACCATCAAAGATCGTCGCGTGTAGCGGAACCCAGGAGGCCGTTTTTAGTTCAATCCACAACCCATGCCTCGAATTCGCCTCTCAGGAAAGGGAAAGTCGGGGTGCGGGCGGCGGGTCTCACGGATTCAGGTATTCGTCAATCTGGGCGGTTTCTGACCGTCACAGCGCACGCATTGCACCTAAGTAAAAGGTGCGCGACGATTTTGTCGCGTCCTCAATCCAAAAGGCGATCATGGCAACGGGGCAAAAATCGATCCAGAGCAAGCTGATTCGCGTCATCATGCTGGTCAGCGCCACGGCGCTCCTTCTTTCTTCCGCCACCTTTGTCTACAACGAAGTCATTTTCTACCAGCAATCATTACTCAGAGAACTTTCAACCCTGGCGCAGATGGTGGGCGAGCATACCCGCGCCAGTCTCATGCTCAGGGACTGGAAGACCGCAGATCGTCACTTGGTCAGCCTGACTTCCCACGCCCCAATCAAGCATGCCTATCTCTTTGATCGAGATTTCAAACCTTTTGCTCACCACATCAATTATCCGGACGGCTTCGCCCAGTCCGCACCGATCTGCGACAAACTGACCGGACCGTCCCTGCCCGCCACCGGCTCCCAATGCCTTTCATGGCGGCACTTTGCCGTATTCCTGCCGATCTTCAACGATGGTGAACAGATCGGCACGGTTTTCATCCAGGCGGATCTCAGTGGGCTCTATGTACGCCTCGGCCGCTTCATCCTCGGCACCCTGGTTGTTCTCGGGCTAACCTTCCTCGTCACCTATCTCATGGCCAGGCGGTTGCAGAAAAGGATAACGGAGCCGATTCTGGACCTGCATGACACCATGAGCCGTGTCACTTTGGGCGCCAACTATCATTTGCGCGCCCGCAAGACTTCCGAGGATGAAATCGGCACCTTGATCGACGGCTTTAACGACATGCTCGGCCAAATCGAAAAACGTGACGCGCAACTGTTCGCTCACCGGGAAAATCTGGAGCAGGTCGTAGCGCAGCGTACAGAAGAGCTCCGCGAAACCAACCAGCAACTGGAAGACTCCATCGCCCAGTTGAACCGAGCAAAACTCGCGGCCGAAACCGCCCATGCCTCCAAGTCCCAGTTTTTCGCCAATATGAGCCACGAAATCCGCACACCGATGATCGGCGTTCTGGGGATGTCCGAACTTTTGCTCACCACCCCCCTCGACGAAAACCAGAAGGGGCTAGCCCGCACCATCCACGGTTCAGGGGAGGCCCTCCTGAGACTGCTCAATGACATTCTCGATTTCTCCAAAATGGATGCGGGAAAGGTGCACCTCGAAGAGATCGGGTTTGATCTGCAAACCCTGCTCGAGGGGGCCGTAGCCCTGATGGGGGAAAAAGCCCAGGCCAAGGACCTGGAGCTTCTCTGCCGCATTGCCCCTGATCTGCCCCGGCGCTGGCGTGGCGATCCCGGCCGGATCCGGCAGATCCTTCTGAACCTGATCGGCAACGCCGTCAAGTTTACCGATAGTGGCGAGGTGATAGTAGCGGTCGATAGGATTAGGGAGGAGGGCAAAGACTGTCTCGCCCTGTCCGTAAGCGATACCGGCATTGGCATGACGCAAGAGATCCAGCAGAAAATTTTTGAATCCTTCACCCAGGCCGAGGATTCAACCACTCGCAACTATGGCGGCACCGGGCTCGGTCTGGCTATCGTTCGGCAACTCGTCGACCTGATGGCGGGCGACATCACCGTCGAAAGCGAGCCAGATCGAGGCACAACCTTCCGCATCCTGCTCCCCTTGGAAATGGAATCAGAACTCTTGCCGGCGATGCCGACATCGGCTCTCAGCTTCCGCAGGATTCTGCTCATTCATCCCAAAGCATCCGGCCGTGCCCTGCTCAGCGAATTGCTGCAAGCGCAAGGAGCCTCGATCGTCGCCGCAGCCGATCTGGAACAGGGGCTTCTCCAGACCAGGGAAGACCTTCAGCCCATTTCCCTGGTCCTGATCGATACGGACATTCCGGAGCAGACCGCGGAAAAATTCCAGGCGATGTTCCCTACATCTCCTCGCCCCCCCCTCCTTCTCAGTTGCCCGCGCCGCGCAGATCCCGGCGAAGACCAATGTGCGCGGATGGGCATTCATGGGCTGCTTTACAAGCCGGTCCTCCCTTCCCAAGTGACCCCGGCCGTGATCAAGGCAATGAAAGCGGTACCGGCGCCGGTGACCGAACCGAAAGTGATTCCGCTGGCGCACCCCGGTGAAAAACGGGTTCTGGTGGCGGAAGACAACCCGACGACGCAAGCCTTGTTACGCCGACTTCTCGAAGACTTGGGCTGCCGGGTCGATATTGCCGCAAACGGCAGAATCGCCGTGGAACAACTGGATCGACACCAGCTGATACTGATGGATCTGCGTATGCCGGAGATGGACGGCTTCGAAGCAACGCGGCAAATCCGTCGGCAGGGGAAAACCGTCCCGATTATCGCCCTCACCGCCCACGGGGAGCGCCAGAACGTCGACGAATGCCTGGCCGTCGGCTTCAACGCTTATCTGCAAAAGCCTTTTCGTAACCGGCAACTGCAAGAACTTGTCGGGCATTGGCTCGGGCAGGGACAAATCGAACCCGTGAGTTCCTTTGTCCAAAACTCCCCAGAAACTTTCACCATTCCAGCCCCGCCCCGGGTGCTGGTGGTCGATGACACCGAAGCCAACCGCCGACTCATGCAGATCCTCCTCGCACAACGGGGCTACGCCGTCGAGGTCGCCGAAAACGGAGCCATGGCGTTTAAACTCCTCACCCAACGCCCCTTCGACCTGGTCTTCATGGATTGCCGCATGCCGGGCATGGACGGCTTCGAAGCCACCCGTCGCCTGCGGCAAACCCATGGCCGACTGCCAGTCATCGCCCTCACCGCCCGCCATGGGGAGGCGGTTCGTGAAGAATGTCTGCGCCAGGGAATGAATGACTATCTGGCCAAGCCCTTTAAGCAATCGCACCTGGAGGAGATTCTCCAGCGTTGGCTACCGGCGCCGGTGGCGGCAGATGGTGAAGTGAGACAGGTGACGGAGTGCAGCTCATGCGCTTAGTCCACTGGAAGCCGCTCACGATCCTGGGCATCTCGGCCGTTTATTTCGGGCTGACCGTCGCCCTGGCTCTGCCTCTGCTCGGCCATCATCGTCCTTCGGAGGCATTGCGCCTCGAATCCGTCGACCGCCGCCAGGGGAGCGTCGGCCAGCCTCTCTCAATCCGGTTGAAGGGCGCAGGCTTCGATGCGGACACCCGCTTTACCCTGGTCCATGACAGCGGCAATCAGCAGGCCATAGAGCGGCGCATAGCGATGTTTTCCGGGGTTCGAACCATGTTGCAGGACGGTTCGCACATTTATCTCGGGACCGGCGACCGGCGGGTTTGGAAAATCGACCTGAATCAGCCAGAAAATCAACAAGGGGCGAACCGCTGGAGTATGAACGGTCAGCCGACCGCCCTGCTCAAAAGGGGGGAAACTCTCTGGATCGCCAGCGGACAGGGAGAATTGATCCAGGTGGCGGTCGACGGTCAAAGTCGAAAAACCCGTATCGCCGGCACCATCCTCTCCCTCGCCCCAGGCAGGGACAACACCTTGCTGGCGGCGGCCGGTCGCCAGGGATTACTCGTGCTGAAACCGGGAGACGAAACGAACGGCCCCGACATCATCGGTTCCCTGGACATTTCCGGCTCCGCCCTCGCTGTCACCAACAGAGGAGAACTTGCTTTTATCGGCACCGCAACTGCCGGGTTACAGATCTGCGACCTGAGCGACCCGACCAGCCCCCGGACTCTGGCGCGGCTTAACCTAACCGGGGCGGTACAAAACATCAGCCTGCAGGGCTCGCTGGCGCTGATCGGAACCTCTCTCGGCTTATCGATTGTCGATATCGCCGATCCCGCCACCCCAGTTCTCCTGAATCACCTCCAAATGGGAAGGGTCAATCAGGTTCTTGTTCAAGGGGATCTGGCGTACCTGGCTACCGGTGAAACCGGTCTCTTGCAACTGGATCTTCGTGATCCCCACCGCCCCCTAATCACCGGCCACCTATCTCCGGGGGAGGCGATCCACGCTTTCGCTCTCAACGGAGAGCGGGTCTTTCTGGGAACACAGAGCGCCGAACTGCTGCTCGCCGATCTCAACCGCATCGCTGAGCACCCGGCGTGGCGTCCTAATTTTTACGGCCGAACGTTTCCCGTTCACCCGACCCCGGAAACAGCTCCTCTTTCCGAGAAAGTGTTGGACGAAGTCTTGACCCGTCTTCGGAACCAGTTCCCCGAAAAGACCTCGATCACGACGATGATCTACAATGCCGATACCTTCTATCTTGCGACCAGCCAGGGTCTGGTAAGTCTTGCCCGAAATGGAACGGGCCGACCTGAAGTTACGGCATCAGGCATTACCGAAATCTCGGGGCTTGGACTTGCGGGGAAGACTCTCTATCTCTACGGAAAAATCGGGGCGGAAGAAGAGGATTCCGGCACCTCGGCGCAAAACCGCTACGGAGTCGAACTCTTCTCCATCGACGAATTCGCAGAACCCCGTCCGCTGACCCAGATTCCAACGGCACATCCGATCTCAAAAATACACATCCGTAACAACCATATGTATCTGACCCTTGTCGGCCAAGGCGGGCAGATCTTCGATCTTCAAGATCTTCGCCATCCCCAACAACTCGGTTCTTTCCAACTCCCCTGGCCGGAACAGACCTTCGCCAACAGTCAAGATTTCGTCCTCAAGGGAGAAACCCTCTATCTGGCCAACGGCCGCGCCGGCTTACAGGTTTTCGACGTTTCCGACCCCGTCAACCCCCGTCGCCTCGGCGCGCTGAACCCTCCCGGCGGGCACCTCAGCAGAATCGCCCTCCATGAAGACCGCCTTTTCGTTTACGACTATAACGGCGACTTGCAGCTCTACGACATCACCAATCCGCACGAACCCTGGCTTTGCGGTGTCCTTGATCGGATCGCCTCTTTGAATACCCTGGAAGTGCGGGATCATAAACTGCTCCTCGAGCCGACAACCTATTCGATAATCGAAAAGGCGCTGCCTCTGGTCGCCGAAAAAATCGACCTGAAAAGCAGCGCCCTGGCTGAAATCACCTTCCCACCGCCGGTCTTCCCCGGCAACTATTTTCTTTACGCCTTTGACAACCGGGGACGGCAGGTGCTCGCCGACCTCATCCGCGTCGAGGAACCTCAGAAGTAATATTCCATCCCCGCCCAAAACTGACGCCCCAGTTCATAGGTCTGAATCTCCTCCGCCGCTCCCGCCGGCACTTTCTGATTGAAGACGTTGTTGATTTCGAGACTGATTTGGAGGCCGTGGTTGCGGTAAAGATTCCGGCGCCAATCAAGCTTCCAGTTGAAAATCCAGGATTCGGGCTGTTTCTCTTCCTGATAGGCCATGGCCACTTCTTCCGGAACCCCCTGAGTGGTCCGCTCGCTGCTGGTGAGGGCGTCGAGACCGACATAGCCACTGCGGTATTTGGTGTGGTTGGTGAAGGTGAAGTTATAAGGGAGCTTCACCGAGTAGACCAGATTTGCCTCCCAGGGGCGGTTGTAATCCCTCCGGGGCAACTCGGAACAGGCATAGCTTCGGCCATCGAACCAGCAGGTTTCTACAAGATCGAGTCCATCCAATGCATCGTCATAACCTTCGTTGCTGGTGGTCGATTCCTGATAGGTGCCGTTGACCGCCAGATAATGGCGCCCCCAGCGGCGTTCCCATTCGGCACTGTACGCCTCGTAACGACTGGACCCGTTATTGTTCAGCGAAACATATTTAGCGCCGTCCTCGCGGGGTTCGGTATCCTTTTGACTGGCAAACTGATCTTCACCGTCCCGCTTGACGTATCTCAGTTTGACCGTGCCCCCCAGCATCCGCTGGTCAACCCCCAGAACCAGTTCATCGGTATAGGGCGTTTTCAAGCGAGAATAGAGATATCCGGGTCCATAGGTGAGAGTTTCCCATTCCCCAGTCGCGACATTCAACTTCTGATTCAGCGTGGGACGACCGGCCTCGCGCAGTTTGTAGGCCAGCAGGGTCTTGCCGTAATAACGGTTCCAGCCGGCAATCGCAACAGTACTCCCGTTGCCGAACAGGTCGTAACTACCGGCCAGCCGAGGGGCATAGTCCGAATTTTTCATGAAATCGTTGTAGCCCACATTGAGCCCCGGGCGCAGCTCTAGGCGCATCCAGCGGATCAGGTCTTCGAAATAGACATTGTACTGGTCGATGTCTTCTACGACGGAAGCCTCCTGAAAAACCACCCGCCGGGTAAAATACTGCTCGCCATCAATACAATCGATCGCCCCCTCGTTGCAGACCACTGTGGCGGAGGACATAGGGGAATAAAAGTTGTAGGAATCAGCATCCCGTTCATGGCTGCCCCGGATCCGCTCATAATCGGCCCCGATCTTCACGGTATGCTCGAGCCTCCCCGTCCGTACCGGAGCAAAAGAAAACTTCCCTTTCAACTGATAGTCCTGCTGGCTTTCCTCCAGGGACCCTACCATCCCTTCACGGCTGGAGGTCGAGTCGACCAGTTCTCCCCAGGGCTTTGAGGGCGAGACTTTCCAGATGTAGAGATGCGGTGGGGCATTCCTTTCGCTGTCACTCTGCAGAAAACCCGCTTTGAGCTCCAATTCACCCAGGCTAAAATAATGTTTGTAGCCGGCCTGATAATTGTAAATCATCCGTTCCACGGTGTAATCACTTGCGTAAGAATCGGGATAGAAATACTCCCCCTCTTCCGGCTGGAACGCGGCGGTAAGAGTCAGGACATCCCGTTCCGTCAGGTCGACTTCATACTTGAGAAAAAGATTCTCCCGGCGGCGCAACTGATCTTTGGTTTCCCCCAAATGGGTCAGATGGAGATCGGAATTCAGGATTGAATAGGAAGCGACCAGCCCCATCTGATCGGTCAGGGGAACATTAAGTGTTATGCCGGCGTCCTGCTTGGTGAATTTCGGCTGCATGGAAGCGCTGTTCGAGTCACTAAAGGACTCTTCGTCTTCAACGTGGAATTCAGTCCATTCATTACGGGTCGTGCGATAACGAAGCTTGCCGCCGAACTCAGCCCCGGGCGAGATGGTATCAGCGCTGACCACCCCACCGGAAAATCCGGAAAATTCGGCGGGCACATTATTATCGTAGACGGTCACTCGGGACACTAGGGAGGTATCGATGACCATCGTCTGGGGGGAAGACGGCAGAAAGAGGCCGCTATTGGTCGAGGAACCGTACATGGGATCGAGTTGGTTATTGATTCCCATCCCGTCCAGAAGAAAATTGTTGTCGTAAACCTTCCCCCCGGAAATCGAAAGCAAAGGCGGCGAAATCTCCCCCCCCTGCAATGACGTATTCGTCATTTCCCCGGCCTGCACCCCCGGCAAAACGATCAGCAGGTCGTTGAGGTTGCCGTCGCCTTGGGGCAGGGCTTCCAGTTGTTCGGCGGCAAGACGACTACTGCCGCTTATGCGGTCTTCGGCGACACCGGTCACAGTGACAGGCTCCAGGATTGTAGCGCCGTCGGCGGCATGAGTGGAAACGGCACAACCCAATAGAATCAGCAGTGCGGCCAAAGCTGAAAACTCGGCACAAAAAACCTTCATCGGGACATCCATTTCTATGCTTTATATAGATATTCTAATGACTTACAGGAGACTTCCGTCACTTTAAAGAGATTCCCCGTCAGTGTCACGCTTTTTTCGGCGCCGTCACCATATCGTCAGGGGGAAAGGACTTCGACTTCGCGACTTGACCGCAGAAGGGCCTTTCGGATATATAACCCTCCAACCCCTCACTATCGTCCCCGGATACTCCGTGAAACATTCGCCCCTCCTCGCCGCACTCACCCTTTCCTTGGGAATCCATGCTGTTATTGTGCTCTTTCCCGAAGAGGTCGGCGACGTCCGCCCCGCGCCGGAAAAGACCACGGAGGTGGGCCTCGTCTATATCGCTCCACCCACGACCTCCCCCCCCCAACCCGCGCCCGCGGCCTCGGCAGCGCCCCTGAAACCAACCCCGCCCCCGACGCCTCCAGAGCCGAAAGCGCCCCCGAAGAAGCGACCGCTCCCCGAGAAACCGCGCCGGACGGCGGCCAAGAACATCCCCCCCCAACAGGCGGCAGCGGAAGTCCCGCCCCTGCCGCAAGAGCCGGTCCTACCGTCAGCAACCTTGACCGACCTACCTGTCTCCACCGAGGCGCCGGTAACGGAATCCGTTCCCGCCGACGGGCCGCCGCCGACAGCCCAGACGCAACCCCTTCCGCAGTCGACTGGGACGCCTCCCGTAGCGCCCGCCCCCCTTTTCAAGAAAACGATCCAGCCACCCCGATATCGCTTCACTCCTAAACCGGAATATCCGGGCCTGGCCAATCAACGCCGTTGGCAGGGGGAGGTGTTGCTCAGGGCACTGGTTGATGACCAGGGAGCTGTGACCCGGGTGGAAGTGGAATCCTCTTCCGGCCACGACATCCTCGACCAAGCGGCCCTGAAAACGGTTCGTCGCTGGAAGTTCGATCCCGCCCACGACGGAGAGAAAAATGTTTCCCATGAGGTTTTCCTGCCCGTTCGTTTTGAATTACCCCGCCGCTGACTTCCCACGCAAACGGGGATAACAGAGCGGCCATATAATTTCCCCCTTCTCTTGACTTGTGCGGCCGACTTCATGCTAATATTCGGAGTCGAATTCAATTACCACGGCAACCTCGATGCTTGGTAGCGGGAGTCAGCCCGCTTGGAGGAAGGACAATCATGCAGAGTGAATTTCAATCGATTATCAATGCGGTGGGGGATTTGCCGCCTATGCCGATGGTGGCGACCAAAGTCGTTCAGTTGATGCAGGACCCGAATAAAACGGCGAAGGATCTGGCCGATGCCATTTCCAAAGACGCAGCCGTTTCGGCGCGCCTCCTGAAAATCGCCAATTCTTCCTTTTACAGTATGCAACGCCAGGTCAAGACGATCGAACACGCCATCGTCATCCTCGGCGAAAAGACCTTGAAAAGCCTGGTGCTGGCCTCCAGCCTCAAGGGGGTCAACAAGACCTTCGGCCTGACGGAAAAGATGCTCTGGGAAGATTCCATCGGCGCCGCCATCGGTTCGCGCCTGGTTGCCCAGCGCTTTAAATCGTCTGATCCCGAAGAAGCCTTTCTCGGCGGCCTCTTTCGGCACATCGGCAAGTTGGTCATGAACAACACCGATCCGGATAATTTTCTACAGATCATTCAAGGGGTGTACAACGGCGAGGGAACCTTCGAGGACCTGGAGAAGAAATTCTTCCCCTATTCCCACGCCCTGATCGGCGAAGCTGTACTGCAAAAGTGGAATTTCGCCGAAAACCTCACCCAAGTGGCCCGCCACCACGAGGATCTCGACGTTTCACGCAAAGAGCAGCCCGAACTTTACCGTCTGATCTTGACTGTCCATATCGCCGACAAGCTCTGCCGCAAGCTCGGCATCGGTCAGCGTGAACCGGATGAAGGCCTCGATCTCTTCGAATCTCTCAAGGATAAGGCGCCGGGCATCAAACCGGAACACCTCGACAAGGTCCTGGAAGAGTTCCGGGTGATTTTCGAACGGGACCGTGACGCCTTCCTCGAAAACTGAACCTCAGAGCCAACGCGACAAAAAACGCCGGCCTCGTCAGAGTGCCGGCGTTTTTTGTCGGAAAAGACTTCGCCCCCGCCGGAACGCATCCGACGGGGGCGAGTTTTATCCGGAAGGCTTCGGCTTACTTGCCGTAGCCTTCCATTTCATCGAACTGCAGGTACTTGTAGATCTGCTCGGCCTTGGGCGCGACTTTTTCTTTGTAGACAGCCAGATATTCGGCCGGAGTCGGCAGTTTGCCCATGTTGGTGATGACCGCGCCGAGTTCGGCGGAGCCGAGGTAAACCTTGGCGCCGTTACCGATACGGTCGTCGAAGTTACGGGTCGAGGTGGAGAACATGTTCACTCCGTCAGGAACCCGGGCCTGGTTACCCATGCACAGCGAGCAACCGGCGATCTCGATCCGGGCGCCCATGGCGCTGTATACCGAGAAGATGGCCTCGTCCTTGAGCTGCTGCTGATCCATGCGGGTCGGCGGGCAGATCCAGGTGCGAACGGCCGGATTGAACTTCTGGCCGCGCCAGATTTCGGCAGCGGCACGGAAGTGGCCGATGTTGGTCATACAGGAACCGAGGAAAACATCGTGAATCTGGGTGCCGGCAACCTCGGAGAGGAGCTTGACGTCGTCCGGGTCGTTCGGGCAAGCCAAGATCGGCTCCTTGATATCGGCCAGGTCGATCTCGATGACCGCGGCGTACTCGGCGTTGGCATCGGCCTTGAGCAGTTTAGGCGCCTTCAGCCACTCATTGACGGCATCAATACGATTCTGCAGGGTCTGGGGATCCTGGTAGCCCTCGGCGATCATCTTCTTCATCAGGGCGACGTTGGAGCGCAGATAGGTGCAGACCGACGCTTCGGAGAGCTGGATGCAGCCGGCGGCGGCGGAGCGCTCGGCGGCGGCGTCGGTCAGCTCGAACGCCTGTTCGACGGAGAGCTCGGGCAGACCTTCCATTTCGAGAATGCGGCCATTGAAGATGTTCTTCTTGTTCTTCTTGGGCACGGTCAGCAGGCCCTGCTTGATCGCCCAGAAGGGGATGGCGTTGACGGCGTCACGCAGGGTGATGCCGGGGTTGAACTTGCCTTTGAAACGCACCAATACCGATTCGGGCATATCCAGGGGCATGAAGCCCATGGCGCCGGCGAAGGCGACCAGACCGGAACCGGCCGGGAAGCTGATCCCCATCGGGAAGCGGGTATGCGAGTCACCGCCGGTGCCGACGGTGTCGGGGAGCAGCAGACGGTTCAACCAGCTGTGAATGACGCCGTCACCGGGGCGCAGGGCGACGCCGGCGCGCTCGGCGATGAACTTGGGCAGGTTCTTGTGCATCTTCACGTCCGCCGGCTTAGGATAGGCGGCGGTGTGGCAGAAGGACTGCATGAACATGGGCGCCTGGAACTTGAGGCAGGCCAGTTCTTTCAGCTCATCAGCGGTCATTGGGCCGGTGGTGTCCTGGGAACCGACGGTGGTCATCTTCGGCTCACAGGCGGTGCCGGGGAGAACCCCATCAACACCACAGGCCTTGCCGACCATTTTCTGCGCCAGGGAGTAGCCCTGACCGGCCTTGGGCACCGGGTTGACCGGCAGGGTAAAGATGTCGGTGGCACCCATGCCGAGGGCGGCGCGCGCCTTCTCGGTCAACGCGCGGCCGATGATCAGGGGGATACGGCCGCCGGCACGGAATTCGTCAGGGACGGTATTGGGGGCGATTTCAAAGGTGGTGATGACCTTGCCGGCCTCATTGGTCACTTCGCCCTTTTTGGTATTGATGATGATGACGTCGCCAGTGTTCATGGCGGTGACATCCATCTTCAGCGGCAGAGCGCCGGAATCCTGAGCGGTATTGAAGAAGATCGGAGCGATGACGCCGCCGATGATAACGCCGCCGGTCTTCTTGTTGGGCACGGCGGGAATTTCGTTGCCGATGTGCCAAAGCACGCTGTTGCAAGCCGATTTGCGGGAGGAACCGGTACCGACGACGTCGCCAACAAAGGCCACCTGGAAGCCGTCGGCGCGGAATTTGGCGATTTCAGCGTTCCCGGTGGGGAAGCGGGTCTTGCCCATGGCCAGAGAGTGCAGCGGAATGTCGGGGCGGCTCCAGGCGTCACCGGCCGGGGAGAAGTCGTCGGTATTGATCTCGCCGTCAACCTTGTAAACCTTGACCTTAATGGTCTCGGCCAGGGCCGGCTTGTTGGTGAACCACTCGGCATTAGCCCAGGAGGTGAGAACCTTCTTGGCGGCGGCGTTGGATTTGGCAAGGGCCGCCACTTCGTCAAAAGCATCGTATACCAGGGTGATACCGGAAAGGGCGCAGGCGGCATCATCGGCCAGTTCGGCATCTTTGAGGGCGTCAACCAGGGGTTTGACGTTGTAACCGCCGATCATGGTGCCGAGAATCTTGACCGCGTCCTTTTTGTTGATCAAAGGGGAGCTGACCGCGCCCTTGAGCAGCTTACCGAGGAAATCGGCTTTGACTTCGGCGGCCGGATCGACCCCCGGGGAGATGCGCTCCTTGAACAGGTTCAGCAGAAAGCTTTCCTTGCCGGCGGGGGGGGCCTGCAACAGCTTGCACAGATCAGCGGTCTGCTCGGGGCTCAGGGGAAGCGCGGGAATGCCTTGGGCCTTACGCTCTTCCTCATGCTTCAGATATGCTTCGATCATCTCTCTCCTCCTCAATGTAGTGGGGACGCTCTCCTTACGGAGCGGCCCCTTGAAAACTGCCGGCAGAGGTCTCTACTAAAAGCCTGCCAATTCGGTAAAAACGGTGCGTGAATCCGCGCGACGGAACCGGAAACCTGCATACTGTATACGATTGCGCGGGTTATTGTCAACGCGGAAGTCGTTCAAAAATAAACCCTTGGCGGGATACTGAAGAGGGGTTTCATGGCGGAAAGGATTAAAATGGCGCGACGGGCGGAACGGTTTGGCCAAGGGGTCGGATAATCCGCCCTTTAGCGCGGACCGTTGAACTCGATGCCAAAAAAACTGACATCATCCCCCGGCAGTCGCCCCCGTCCGTAGCCCTGAAGGTCAGACATGAGGCCGTGTATCACCCGCTTCAGGGGAAGATGACGATGGCGCAGAAGAAAATCGAGCAAGCGGCCGTCGCCGTAGGGTTCGCCGTCGGGGGAGAAATGTTCGGTTACGCCGTCCGAGTAGAGATAGAGACGGTCCGCTGGCGCCAGCTGCACCTGCCCCTCCCGGTAGGGAAGCACGCCGCCGAGACCGACCAGGGTTCCCCCCTCGCCGAGCAAATCCCAGGACCCGTCAGCCCGCACCAGGATCGGCGCCGGGTGTCCACCGTTACAGTAGCGTACCCTGCCGGTGCGGGGGTCAAGCAGCAAATAGACGATACTGAAGAACTTCTCGAATCGTTCGAAGGGGTATTCCTTATCGAGTGCGGTCAGGACCTCGGCGGGACCCGACACCTCGAAATAGGGCGGGCGGTCGAGAACCCTCTTGACCAGACGTCCGGTTTGCGCCGTCAGGCTTTGATAGACAGAAACCGTCACCATCGCCGAAGGGATGCCGTGACCGCTCACATCGATCAGATAGACCATCAGGGCGTCTTCTGAAAGGGGGGCCAGATAAAAGAGATCGCCGCCGACGGTTTCGCAGGGGAGAAATTCCCAGGCGAAAGAAAAGGCGTCGCTCTGGGGGAGGGAACGGGGGAGCAGGCTACGCTGGATATGGGAAGCGGAAGCGAGGCTCTGCTCGCTTTCAATCTGGCGCATCAGCAGCTGTTCCTCGGCCAGCATCCGCGCCTGGAAAAGCTGACGCATCCTGAGTAGCAAACCGACCTGTTCGAGCACATGGTCGCGATCTTCGGGATTGACGATGGTGGCCCAGGCACGGGGGGTCAGTTCCCGCATCCGTCCCTGCTCCATCCCCTTCGAGGCAAAGCGCAAACAAGGGATATCGGCCGCGAGCAGCTGGGCTTCGAAAGCACCACGCAGGTCGCCGGAGGCGCGGGCCAGCAGTTCGGCATCGAGCAGCACCAGGGCCGGAGACTGACGCAGACATTCTCCCGCCGCGATGATTTCACCGGCATGAAGGATTTCATGGCCGACGCTGTCGAGAATCCCCCCCAATCCGCAGCGGTCGGAATCGGCACTGGTGAGAAGAATTTTTTCCCGCATTGCACAGAACTCCAGGGAAGGAGAATCGTTCCATTGCCTTCTTTTAAGCTAAACACAGCCGGCCAAGGCTGGCAAATGTATTTTCCCGGCGGGGAACTTCCGCGAATCCCTCATCCCCCCTGGTTACGGGTTTCGAGTTCCTCCCAGCGCGCAAAGAGCTGTTCCAGCCGAGAATCCAGATCCCCCAAGGATTTAGCCACTTCTGCCAAATGCAGGCGGTCCCCCAGTTGCGCCGGATCGGCGAGTAACTGTTCATATTCGGCCTTGCTCTGTTCCAGTTCGGCGATTTCCCGCTCCACCGCTTCGAGTTCGAGCTTTTCCTTGTAACCGAGACCGATCTTCTTCCGCGCCTTTGGCTCGGCGACGGCTGGTTTCGCCTCAAGTTTGCGCGCCTGCCGTTCACCCTCTTCCCGCAATTCCTGAAAACGCAGAAAATCCTCGTAATTCCCTTCGTAATAGACCACCTTCCCGGATTCCTCGAAATGGAGGATGCCGGTGGCAACCCGGTCGAGAAACCAGCGGTCGTGGGTCACCACCAGCACACAGCCGGGGAAATCGGCAAAGGCCTCTTCCAGCACCTGCATGGTCGGGATGTCGAGGTCGTTGGTCGGCTCGTCGAGAATGAGCAGATTGGCCCCCTGGAGCATCAGGCAGGCTAGCAAAAGCCGTGCCCGTTCGCCGCCGGAGAGGGTGCTGATGCGTTTGCGCTGCTCCCCGGCGGGGAAGAGGAAATCCTCCAGATAGCCGATCTTGTGCCGTTTCTGCCCGGCGACCTCGACCCATTCCCCCTCCCCGAGCGCCTCATGGACAAATTGCTCAGGATCGAGTCCGCTGCGAGCCTGGTCAAGATAGCCGATGCGGGTGTTGCTGCCGAGGACCACCTCGCCGGCGGTGGCCGCCAGTTCCCCGAGCACGGTCTTGAGCAGACTGGTCTTGCCGCAGCCGTTGGGACCAAGAATACCGATGCGTTCGCCTTTACGCAGGATGAAGGAGAGCTCCTCGACCAGGCGGCGGCCGCCGAGCTTTATCCCCAGGTCGCGAAATTCGAGAATGGTTCCGCCGAGACGCTGCTCGGCAGCAAACTCCAGCTTGACGTCGCGTACCCGTAAATCTTTTTTCTGCCCGCGCAGCTCATCGACCCGACCGATGCGCGCCTTCTGCTTGGTGGTGCGCGCCTTGGGGCCCCGGTGCAGCCAGGCCTCCTCGCGGCGCAACAGGTTCATCAGGCGGCTCTGGGATCGGCCTTCGGCTTCGAGCCGCTCCTGTTTCTGCCGCAGATAGTCGCTGTAGTTGCCCCGATACTGGGTCATTACCCCCTGCTCCAGTTCGAACATGCGACCCACCACCCGATCGAGAAAGTAGCGGTCGTGGGTCACCAGCATGACCGCGCCGGCATACTGGCGCAGCATAACTTCGAGGGCGGCGATGGTCTCGGCGTCGAGATGGTTGGTCGGCTCGTCGAGGAGCAAGAGCTCCGGCTCGCGCAAAAACATCCCGGCCAGAGCCACCTTTTTGACCCAGCCGCCGGAGAGCTCCCCGACCCGCTGGGACATTTCGACGATGCCGAAGCGGCCGGAGATGTCGGCGATACGATGACCGAGATCCCAGGCGCCATGATGATCGAGCCAGAGTTGCAACGTCTGCTGTTCCGTCAACAGCCGTTCCCCTTCGTCGGCGCCGACGGCGGGCAAGCGCGCGGCGATTTCATGGAAACGTTCCAGTTTTCGGCGCGCCTCGTCCAGCGCCCGCTCCAGGGTTTCGGCGATCGTCAGATCGGGATCAAGTTCCGGTTCCTGGGGCAGATAGGCCGCCGTCAACCCCCGCTTGCGCATCACCTCGCCGGCATCGGCATCCTCGCCACCGGAGAGCACCCGCAGCAGGGTCGACTTGCCACAACCATTGCGGCCGATGACCCCCACCTTCTCGCCCTCGGCCACGGCGAAAACGAGGCCGTCGAGCACCAGGCGCGCGCCGTAACTCTTGTGTAGCCCATTGACATCGATCACATTCATGCGTTTCGTCCTCTCGAAATCACTTCCCGTCAGCGACGGAGCGGCCCTCATATATACAGGATGCGCCGAAAAATACCAAATCAATCCCCAAGTAAGGGCGCCGGCAACGATTGTGACTTATTCTGTCACACAACCGGCAGATCATCGGACCATCCCACCAGAAAGGAATGATGGCCATGTTCGAAATGTTGATGCTTTTGGGCTTTTTTGTCATCGGTTTTTCCCATCTCATCCCCCCTTCCGGCCCGCGGCCGGAACGAGAAAGGCCGCCCGCGAAAACCACGCCGGCGACTGAACGCCACTATCCCCGGGGGCAGCGACCGGCGGCGCGAGGGAGGGCAAAGGCAACATCCCCGGTCCGTCGAGAAGAGCGGTCGGTGCCGAGCGCCACATCAGCGCCGAGCGCCCTAGGCAAAATTCGGCGGCTGTGCTAACCTCGCCATCGACCCGAGTTTCGGGTCGATGACCTATTTGGGAGGCCTGCTTTTGTTCAAGACACGCGCCCTGGCGACCCTACTCTTCTGGCTGGCCCTGACCGGCGTTCCCCAGGCCGAAACCGGGCTCAGCCAGCGCCAGTGGGTGGTCAGCCTGGTGGAAGCCCTCGGCTGGTCCTTCGGCCTCCCCGACCACCCCCAGGACCTCGACTATCACCGTCTCCTCGATGGCCGGCGGCAATGGCGCATCGAAGGCGAGGAGAGCTTTCAGCCCGGCGATGCGGTCTCGGTCAAAACCTTCGAAACCTTCGGCCCCTACAGCGGCTCCGGCTGGCTCAACGGACTCTCCGGCCGTACCTCTGCCACCCTGCGCTTTCTCCTTCCGCATAGCGGAAATTATCGACTCAGCGCGGCCCTGCGCCGCCCGGGGCACCGCATCACCCTCGGCGGCCGCACCTGGGAGGCCGACGGTCCCCTGGAGTTTGGTCGGGTGGTGCTCGGGGAGGTCGAGTTGACCCCCGGTATGCAGGAAGTGCTCATCGATCTCCCCCCCGACGGCAGTTTCGATTATCTGGAACTGAGCGCCCCGGAACAGTCACTGATCGAACCTCTCGGTGGCTGGCACTTCGAAGAAGCGCTAACTGCCGAGGTTCTGGCCCTTTCCGTAATCCAGTTGTTACATCTCGAAGCCGCCCTTCCCCCGACCCCCGAAACCTTCATCATCGAGGCAGAAGATGCCGCCTTTCGTCAGGGGGCCGAGCCGACC
Organism: Desulfuromonas acetexigens; assembly: GCF_900111775.1. Classification (NCBI taxonomy): domain Bacteria; kingdom Pseudomonadati; phylum Thermodesulfobacteriota; class Desulfuromonadia; order Desulfuromonadales; family Trichloromonadaceae; genus Trichloromonas; species Trichloromonas acetexigens. The sequence continues at coordinate 97,018 of NZ_FOJJ01000002.1, forward strand.
GAAGCGCGCCTGCTGGGAGAACCGAGCGGCGGGCTTTGGCTACGGGCCGGTAACCTCGCGGGGAAACTCCGCCTCGATTTTTTCCTCCCCAGCCCCGGCATCTGGACCCTGAGCCTGCGCGGCGCCGGCGAAACGCCGATCTTGGCCCGACTCGACAAGCGCCGAACCTTGAACTATCCCAGTCCGGGCTACCTGCAGGATCAGGCTCTCGGTTCGCTTCTGCTCGGGGAGGGAAATCACTCCCTAGAGCTGCAGCTGCCGCCGCGCACGGGGATCGACTATCTCCGCCTCGACCGGCGCGCCTCCCGGGGGGAAGATTATCGCCGCCTGGTCGGACTGCCCCCGGAGGGTGTGTCGTTCAACCCGACCCAGATCGATCGGCTGCTCGCCCTGCTGGCGGCCATCGGCGCGCCGCGCTGAGAAGAACACCATGGCGATCTGGCACTTCCTGTCGGCCTATGCCGCCGGCCTGGCCAGCGCCCCTTACCTGCCCGCCCCCTGGGACAGCCCCCTCGTTCCCGGCCTCTGCGCCTTTGTCGCCGGAATCAGCGTCCTTTTTATCCGCCGCCTCGGCATCGTCCTCCCGATCCTCTTCTTCTATCTGCTCGGCATCGCCTTCTACCAGAACGCCCTCAGCCCACCGACCGCTCCCGACCACATCCGCGCCTTTACCGGCACCCAGACCTGGGTTATCGAGGGGCGGGTGCGCGCCCTGGCCCAGCGACAAGGAGGAGGATTCAACCTGGAGATAGCGACGGAAAGAATCGTCGACGGCGAAGAAAGCCGTGCCGTTTCCGGGATCCTTTTGGTTTCCATCGACCAGGGGGAGAGCCCGGTGCGCAGCGGCAGCCGGGTCCGCTTCATAGCGCGACCGCGGGCACCCCGTCCCTTCGGCCTGCCCGGCGAGTTCGACTATCCCCGGCATCTTGCCTATCGCGACATTTTCGCCACCGCCCACCTGACCGACACCCGCGAACTGGTGGTCTTCGCCGATCCTCCTGGAGTGGGGCTGACCCCGTCGCGCCTGCGGGAAGGGCTGGGCAAGGCCATCGACCGGGCGGTTTCCGATGAGGCGGCGCCCCTGGTTCGCGCCCTGGTCATCGGCGACAAAAGCCTCCTGCGCCAAGAGGATCGCGAACGCCTGGCCCGGGGTGGGGTCTCTCATCTTTTCGCCATCTCGGGACTGCATCTCGGCCTGGTCGCGGCGCTCCTTTATGCCGGTGCCAATCTCCTCTATCGCCGCTCCGAACGCCTCCTGCTGCTGGCCCCCGCGCGGCGACTGCTGCCGCTACTGCTGCTCGCTCCGCTCTTCGGCTATCTGCTCCTCACCGGCGACGGCATCGCCACCCGCCGCGCCTTTGTCATGCTCACAGCGGTCGCGCTGCTGATGTCAGCAAACCGACAAACACCGCCGGTAAAACTTCTGGCCAGTTGCGCTCTGATCTTTCTCCTCGCCGAACCGCTGATCCTCTTTCAGCCGGCCTTCCAGCTCTCCTTCGCCGGGCTCTTCGGCATCCTGGTACTGGTGCCCCGCTGGCATCCGGGAACGCGACGCTGGCCGAAAGGGCTGAGCTATGCGGTCGGCCTCGCCTTGACCACCGTCGCCGCGACGGTCACGACAACCCCGCTGGTCCTGGCCAACTTTCACCTGCTCGCCCCCGCCGGGCTCGTCACCAACCTCTTCGCGGTCCCCCTCATCGGTCTCGTCGCCGTCCCCCTCGGGCTGGGAGGGGCGCTTCTGCTTCCCCTGTGGGAGGCGGGCGCCAACCTGCTTCTTACCGGCTGTGGGCAAGTGACCCTCGGCGTGTTGGAACTGGTCGACCGCACCGTCGACCTGCCCTTGCTCCGGGCGCTGACCTGTTACGCCTCTCCCGGCCTGCTGGCAGCCTCGGCACTTCTCGCCCTCAGCCTGCTGCTGCCCGGAGGAAGTCGGCGGCGTTGGTTGGGAAGAGCCGGCTGCGCCCTGTTCGCCGGATTGCTCCTTATCGCACCGGAAAGAAGTTCGTCGGCGCTGACTGTCACGTCCCTCAGCGTCGGTCAGGGGGATGCCACCCTGCTGACTTTGGATGGCGGACGGCATTTCCTCATCGACGGCGGCGGCTTTCATGATACCCGTTTCGATGTCGGCCGTCGTCTGCTCGCACCGGCCCTCGGCCGCCTCGGGGTACGCCGTCTCGAGGCGGTCATTCTCACCCACGACCACCCCGATCACAGCCAGGGGCTGACGGGGGTATTGGAAACCTTTCCCGTCGATGAATTCTGGACGGCGCAACCGGCCGAAAAGCTGAACGATGCCCTGCGCGCCAGCTTGGCCAAGAGCGGGGTCCCTGTCGTCATACAACCGCCGGGCTGGAGCCTGCGACGGGAAAGGGACGAGCGATCACTGTGGATTTTTACCCCGGAGCAGAACACGGACAATCTCAACGATGCCTCTCTCGTGCTGCTCGTTCGGGATGGCGATAACGGCGCCCTTTTGACCGGCGACCTGGAGGAAGCGGGGATCGAACAACTGCTTGCGCACCCCTTGCCCTATCAAGTCAATCTACTGAAACTGCCCCACCACGGCAGCGGCAAATGTCATCCCGAATGGCTGCTCGACGAAGTGCGCCCAAAACTTGCTTTCGCCTCGCTGGGATTCGGCAACCGCTTCCGCTTTCCCCACGTCCGGGTGACGGACGCCCTGGAAGCGCGGGGCATTCCCCTCTGGCGCACCGACCGCGATGGCAGCCTGAGATTCGTCAGCGATTCCCGCACCTGGCAAGCAACCCATTGGAACCAAAGGCTATTCCGTTGACACTAAATTGGCACTCTGCTACTCTGCTATTCTAGCTATGAGGAGCACCTCGGAATGAAGAAACCTACCATTCTGGTTGTCGATGACGAACTGTTCTTTCGCCGCCTCTATTCCGAGTTGCTGGCCGAGGAAGGCTACCAGGTCGAAACCGTCGCCACCGGCGACAGCGCCCTGACCCGCCTGCGCCAGGGGGGAGTCGACGTCGTCCTGACCGACATGGTCATGCCCGGCATCGGCGGACTGGATGTTTTGCGTCTGGCGCGGGGCCTCGACAATCCTCCCGAAGTCATCCTCGCCACCAGCCACGCCAGCCTGGAAACTGCCATCCACGCCCTGAAAAGCGGCGCCCGCGACTATCTGCTGAAACCCTTCGACCCCGAGGAACTGCGCCACTTGGTCCGCAGCTGCATCGAACAACGGCGCCTGCTCGACGAGAACTCCCTGCTCAAGAGCCAGATCCGTCTCTACCAGGCGGGACAGAACCTGGCGTCGCAGATGGAACTTGACCGGCTCATGTCCCAAAGCATTGAAACGCTGCTGCGAGAGATCGGCGAAGGACGCGGCTTTGCTTTTTTGCAGGAACGCAACCGCACCCCGCGCCTGCTCGGCAAGCAGGGGACCGACAGCGACGTCCGGTTGATCGCCATGGCCCAGGCTCTCTTTCCGGAGCTGCGCGATATCGGCGGGCTGCGCCTGATGCGGCGCGGCGAGCTTCCGGAAAATGTCGCCATCCCCCAGGATCTGCGCGAACTCTGTGTCTTCCCCCTGCGCTTCGGCAAACATCTGCGCGGCGCCCTCTTTTTATACAACACCCCCGGCTCGGACCTGCCCACCCCCTTCCCTTACGAAAACCTCCTGTTTTTGGCCGAACAGGCGGCCAGCGGTTTTTATAACGCCTGCCGTTTTCAGGGGACCAAGGATCTCATCTACATCGACGACCTGACCGGGCTGCACAACTACCGCTACCTGCAGGTCATGCTCGATCAGGAAATCCGGCGCGCGGATCGCTACGGCCAGGAACTCTCCATGATTTTCATGGACCTCGATCACTTCAAGGGGGTCAACGACAGCCATGGGCATCTGGCCGGCAGCCGGGTTTTGCGGGAAGTCGCCGATCTGCTGCGCGGCTGTATCCGTGAGGTCGACCTGGCCTTTCGTTACGGCGGGGACGAATTCACCGCGCTGCTGGTGGAAACCGGCGCGACCGGAAGCGCCGTGGTCAGCGAAAGGATCCGCAAGACCATTGAAGACCATGTCTTCCTGGCGGAAAGCTCCACGCCGGTGCGGATTACCGCCACCGTCGGGCATGCGGTCTACCCCAGCGACGCCGCCAACAAACAAATCCTTATCGATCTGGCCGACCAGGCCATGTATCAAGGCAAGCTGGTACGCAACGTCACCCGCGCCGCCGCGGAACTGAAAGAATGAAACACCCCCCGCGCAACCCCCGCTTGAAAGACTGAGACCCTTCGCCGCACGGATCCGAGACCGCTGACCCGACCGGGCCCCGGCCTACCGCCTCCCCTCTGCGATTACTCCATCGATATTTTCCCGAATTCAATGAAAGGTTTGCTGGCGTGAGCATCACAGGCATCAAGGGCATGAACGACATCCTGCCCGGAGAAGTGGAAACCTGGCAATTTCTCGAAGAACAGGCGCGCCGGATCTTCAGCCTCTACGGCTTTTCCGAGATCCGCGTCCCGGTGGTGGAAAAAACCGAACTCTTCCAGCGCTCTATCGGCGAAACGACCGATATCGTCGAAAAAGAGATGTACACCTTCCGCGACAAGAGCGACAACTCCCTGACCCTGCGTCCGGAAGGAACGGCGCCGGTCATGCGCGCTTTCATCCAGAACAAGCTGCATACCCGCGACCCCATCGCCAAACTTTATTACATGGGGCCGATGTTCCGTTACGAACGCCCGCAGAAAGGGCGCTACCGTCAGTTCCACCAGATCGGCGCCGAAGTGATCGGCGTCGAAGATCCGAAAATCGATGCCCAGGTTCTGACCATGCTCGCCCACTACTTCGAGGCCGTGGGCATCACCGATGTCGAGCTGCAGATCAACTCCCTCGGCTGTCCTGAATGTCGCCCCGGCTATCGGCAGGCGTTGACTGCCTTTCTTGAAGATCGCCTGGAAGCGCTCTGCGAAGACTGCCGCCGCCGCTACCGGACCAATCCTCTGCGGGTGGTGGACTGCAAGGTTCCCGGCTGCAAGGAGGCGACCGTCGGAGCGCCCTCGGTCCTCGACCATCTCTGCGGCGATTGCACGGAGCATTTCACCCGCGTGCAGGAGCATCTGCGTGAAGTGGGCACGGCCTTTTCCATCAATGCGCGCATGGTGCGGGGCCTTGATTACTACACCAAGACGACCTTCGAGATGGTGACCGGCAGCCTCGGCTCGCAGAATGCCGTCGCCGCCGGCGGCCGTTACGACGGGCTGATCAAGGACCTGGGCGGGCCGCCCCTGCCCGGCATCGGTTTTGCCATGGGTGTCGAGCGCCTGGCGCTGATGAAGGGAGAGGCACGGATCGAAGCCGCCCGGCCCGATCTTTTCCTGGCGGCCCTCGGCGAAGAGGCCAGCCGCTACGCCTTCGCCCTCATGTCCCGGCTGCAACGACGCGGGCTGCGTACGGAAATGGACTACGAAGGGAAAAGCCTCAAAGCCCAGTTGCGCCGTGCCGACAAGCTGATGGCCAAACGGGTACTGATCCTCGGCGAGGACGAAATGGCAAGCCGGCAAGGCCAACTGCGCACCATGGAAACCAGCACCCAAGAGAGCGTCCCCCTGGACGGCATTGAGGAATTCCTGGTGGTGGCAGCGCCCCCCGCCCCCTGACGAAAGCCCCGCGGGATAGTTCTTGACGACCCCCGGACCGCGTCACTATAATTGCCAATTCGCTAAAATCAGCCATTAAGAAACCAACTTATCGATACGGGGAGGATATGAACTTGAACGACGTGCTGGGAGACTGGAAAAGAAGTCATTATTGTGGGCAGGTTACTGCCGTGGAAGTCGGCCGGGAAGTCTGTCTGATGGGTTGGGTGCAGCGCCGCCGCGACCACGGCGGCCTGATTTTTATTGACCTGCGGGATCGCGAGGGGGTCATACAGCTGGCCCTCGACCCCGACCGCGATCCGGAAGCCCACGGCAAAGCCGACCGGGTACGCAACGAATTCGTTGTGGCGATCAAGGGCAAGGTCTCTCCGCGCCCTGAGGGGACCGTCAATCCCAAAATGAAAACCGGCGAGGTCGAAGTCGAAGTCAGCGACCTGCGCATTCTCAATACCGCCAAGACCCCGCCCTTCATGCTCGACGAATATACTGAGGTCGCGGAAAATATCCGCCTCAAGCACCGCTATCTCGACCTGCGCCGCCCGGCGGTACAGAACAACCTGATGCTGCGCTATCAGGTCACCCGCACCGTCCGTCGCTATCTCGACGGCCAGGGTTTCCTCGACATCGAAACTCCCGTTCTGACCAAGAGCACCCCCGAAGGCGCCCGCGACTATCTGGTGCCGAGCCGCGTCAATCCCGGCACCTTCTACGCGCTACCCCAGTCCCCTCAACTCTTCAAACAGTTGCTGATGGTTTCCGGCTTCGACCGCTATTTCCAGATCGTCCGCTGCTTTCGCGACGAGGATCTGCGCGCCGATCGCCAGCCCGAGTTTACCCAGATCGACTGCGAGATGAGCTTTGTCGACCGCGACGACGTCATCCGGGTCATGGAGGGAATGATCGCCACCATCTTCAAGGAAGCGATCGGCGTCGACGTCTCCCTGCCGATGGCGCGCATGACCTACCAGGAAGCCTTGGCCCGCTACGGGGTGGACAACCCTGATCTGCGCTTCGGGCTGGAGCTGGTAGAAATCTCCGACCTGGTCGCAAGCTCCGGCTTCAAGGTCTTCGCCGACGCCGTCGGGAACGGCGGCATGGTCAAGGCGATCAACGTCAAGGGCGGGGCGACCCTGTCGCGCAAAGAGCTGGATGAGCTCACCGAGTTTGTCAAGATTTACGGCGCCAAAGGTCTGGCCTGGGTGAAGATGACCGAGGAAGGTTGGCAGTCACCCATCGCCAAATTTTTCACCGCCGATGAACTGGCCGCCCTCAACGGGCGCCTGGATGCCCAACTTGGCGACCTGTTGTTGTTCGTGGCCGACTCCTTTCGAGTCACCAACGAAGCCCTCGGCCGCCTGCGTGGGCACCTGGGGCAGCGCTTGTCCCTGGCCAAAAAGGACGACTACCAATTCGTCTGGGTCACTGACTTCCCCCTGCTCGAGTGGGATGAGGAAGCCCGCCGCCACGTCGCCGTCCATCACCCCTTTACCGCGCCAATGGATGAAGACGTTCCCCTGCTGACCACCGATCCGGGCAAGGCCCGGGCCAAGGCCTACGATCTGGTCCTCAACGGCTCGGAAATCGGCGGCGGCAGCATCCGTATTCACGATCAGGCCGTGCAGAGCCAGATGTTCGAGCTGATGGGCATCGGTGAGGAAGAGGCACGGGTCAAGTTCGGCTTCCTGCTTGACGCCCTGGAATTCGGCGCCCCGCCCCATGGCGGCATCGCCTTTGGTCTCGATCGCCTGACCATGATCCTGACCGGGTCCGAATCGATCCGCGACGTCATCGCCTTCCCGAAAACCCAGAAAGCCACCTGTCTGATGTCGGAAGCACCGGGAGTCGTCGACGAAAAACAGCTGCGCGAACTGCACATCAAACTGGCGGTCAAACCCAAGTAAGACCCACGACCGGAAGGGCGCCTACAAGCGGCGCCCTTCCGGTCCAACCTCCCTTCACGAATTCAACGGCCGACAAAGATCGTCGCATGAGCCGATTTCTTCTTCCTGCACTTCTCCTTATCCTTCTCAGCCACGGCTGCGCCTCTGCCCCCCACCGGGAACTTGAAGCCGCGCGTGCGGCCCTTGCCGAAGCACACTCCTCTGGTGCCACCGAGCTGGCACCCGCACGCTATCGGACCGCTCAAGAGGTTCTGGAGAACAGTGAAGCTCTCATGGCCAGCGGTCAATATCGCCAGGCTCGAGAAACCCTTCCTTACGCAGAAGCCCTCGCTCGGCAAGCCATCGAAGCGGCCCACGAGGAACGAAAACGGCGTACCAGCGAAGCCCGGATCACCCAGGAAATGCTTCAGGGACTCAAGGAACAACTAAGGGAAGAAGCCAAACTCCGGCCACGCCCGATGACATCAGACCCTAAGCCCTCCCGGCCCGTGCCTGCCACCGGCAAAGACAATGCCAAGGGGAAGACCAATCCGGCAACGGTTCCGACGGATGAAATCCCCCCCGTACCCGCCCTGCCCTCCCGTTACACCGTCACCGACGGTGAAACCCTCTGGATCATCGCCGGCAAGAAAGAAATTTATCAGGACCCCCTACTCTGGCCCCTGCTCTACCGTGCAAATCGGGATCAGATCAAGGATCCCCGGCGGGTTTACGGCGGCCAAACCCTCACCATTCCTCGCGACCAGAGCGAATCGGATCTCGCCGAAGCCAGGGCCTCGGCACGGGAATCGGACGCCTTCCCCATCGCCCCCCGCATGAACGCCGGATCCACCCCGGATACGCCCTAGCCTACACCTGTAAAAGCGCCATCCCCGCAGCAAACCCCCTAAGAGCGCAACACAATTTTTCTTGACATATATTAACCTTTTGCATACTGTATACACGCTTTAGGGGCAGAAAATGAGTTCTCAACCCCCCTTTAGTGATTAAATTCAAAAGGTTCCAAGCCCGACGCAACGGTCGTTCCGCTCGGATCCAGGTTGTTCGATGCAAGACGATCCTGAGTTTCATCCAAGCTTACCGAAGGCCGGTCATTCCCGCCCTTCGGCTCTGAGCTCTGGCGATACCGGCATAAAAACTAAGGAGAGAACATGACAACGAAAACAGCAACGATTATCTGGTCCGAAATTGACGAAGCCCCGGCGCTGGCGACCTACTCCCTGCTCCCCATGGTGCAGAAGTTCCTTAAGGGATCCGGCGTCAATGTTGAAACCAGGGACATCTCCCTCTCGGGCCGTATCATCGCGAACTTTCCCGAAAGCCTGACCAAAGAGCAGCAGATTCCCGACTTTTTGGCGCAACTGGGTGAACTGACCCAGTCCCCCGACGCCAACATCATCAAACTGCCAAACGTCAGCGCTTCCATCCCCCAGTTGCAAGACGCCATCAAAGAACTGCAAGAAAAAGGCTATAAAATTCCGGACTATCCGGAAGAACCCAAAAACGACGCTGACAAGGCCCTGCAGGTACGCTTCGCCAAATGCCTGGGCAGCGCCGTCAACCCGGTATTGCGTGAAGGGAACTCCGACCGTCGCGCCGCTGCTTCGGTCAAGAAATTCGCCCAGAAAAACCCGCACAAAATGATGCAGCCCTGGCCGGAGAACTCCAAAACCCGCGTCGCCCATATGACCGACAACGATTTCTACGCCAGTGAAACTTCCGTTACCGTTCCCGCCGCGACCAAAGTCACCTATGAGTTCGTCGGCAAGGACGGCAGCGTCAAGGTCCTGAAAAAAGACATGCCGCTGCAAGCCGGTGAGGTTCTGGACTCATCTTCCATAAGGATTGCAGCTCTTCGCAAGTTCTTTGCAGAGCAGATTGAGGTCGCGAAAAAGGACGGCGTATTGCTCTCCCTGCACCTCAAAGCAACCATGATGAAAATATCCGACCCTTACATGTTTGGGCAATGCGTCACCGTTTTCTATAAAGACGTTTTCGATAAATATGGCGATGTCTTCAAGGAAATCGGCGTTAACATCAGCAACGGCCTGGGCGACGTCTATGCCAAGATCAAACGCCTGCCCGAAGCCAAGCGCGCCGAAATCGAAGCGGCCATCATGGACGTCTACAAAACCCGTCCGGCCCTGGCGATGGTCGACTCCCGCAAAGGCATCACCAACCTGCATACCCCCAATGATGTCATCATCGACGCCTCCATGCCGGTCGTGGTGCGCGACGGCGGCCGCATGTGGAACCTGGAAGACAAACTCCAGGACACCATCGCCATGATTCCCGACCGCTGCTACGCCACCATCTACAAAACCATCATCGAAGACTGCCAGAAGCACGGCCAGTTCAACCCGGCGACCATGGGCCATACTTCCAACGTCGGCCTGATGGCGCAGAAAGCCGAGGAATACGGCTCTCATGACAAAACCTTCTTCGCCCCGGCGGACGGGAAAATCCGCGTGGTCGACGCCTCCGGCAAAGTCCTGCTGGAGCAGACGGTGGAAGAAGGGGACGTTTTCCGTTCCTGCCAGACCAAGGACGAGCCGATTCGTGACTGGGTCAAACTGGCGGTCTCCCGCGCCAAGGCTTCCGGCGCCCCCGCCATCTTCTGGCTCGACGACCGTCGCGGCCACGATGCCCAGATCATCCAGAAGGTCAATACCTACCTGAAGGATCACGACACCAGCGGGCTCGACATCCGCATCATGCGTCCCGACGATGCGATGAAGCTGGCTTGCGAACGCGCCCGCGCCGGCAAAGACACCATCACCTGCACTGGTAACGCCCTGCGTGACTACCTGACCGACCTCTTCCCGATCATCGAGCTCGGTACCAGTGCCCGCATGCTCTCCATCGTTCCCCTGCTCAAAGGCGGCGGACTCTTCGAAACCGGCGCCGGCGGTTCCGCGCCCAAGCATGTCGAGCAGTTCCTCAAAGAAGGGCACCTGCGTTGGGACTCCCTGGGTGAATATTGCGCCCTGGTCCCCTCTCTCGAACTGGCGGTCAAACAGACCGGCAACGAAAAAGTTCAGCTCTTCGCCGACACCTTGGACGAGGCGGTCACCAAGTATCTGGAAAACGCCAAGGCGCCTTCCCGTAAGGTGAATGAAATCGACAACCGCGGCAGCAACTTCTACCTGATCATGTACTGGGCACAGGCCCTGGCCGCCCAGACCAAGGATGCCGAGATCGCCAAGCGTTTCGCCAAAGTCGCCGCCGACATGGCCGCGAACGAAGCCAAGATCAATCAGGAACTGCTCGCTGCTCAGGGCAAGCCGGTCGATATCGGCGGCTACTATCGCCCCGACCCGGTCAAAACGGCCAAAGCGATGTGCCCCAGCGCGACGCTGAACGCAATCATTGAAGCGATGTAACTGTCTAGCGGAATCGGGGGAACAGTCTCCCCCGATTCCGTACTTTCATTTCCCAACATAAGGAGAGATCATCATGGCAAGAGCGAAAATCGCACTTATCGGTGGCGGACAAATTGGTGGCGTTCTGGCTCAACTCTGCGCCCTGCGCGAACTCGGCGACGTCGTCCTGTTCGACATCGTCGAAGGCCTGCCCCAGGGCAAGTGCCTCGACATCGCCGAAGCTTCTCCCGTTGACGGCTTTGACGTTTGCCTGAAAGGCACCAACGACTACAAAGACATCGAAGGCGCCAACGTCGTCATCGTTACCGCCGGCCTGCCCCGTAAACCCGGCATGAGCCGCGACGATCTGATCGAAGTCAACAGCAAGATCATGACCTCGGTCGCCGAAGGCATCAAGAAATACGCTCCCCAATCTTTCGTCATCATTATCTCCAATCCTCTCGATGCAATGGTTACCCTCTGCCAGAAGGTCACCGGCTTCCCCTACGAGCGCGTTATCGGCCAAGCCGGCGTTCTTGACTCGGCCCGGTTCAAAGCCTTCATCGCCTGGGAACTGGGCGTATCGGTCAAAGACGTTGTCGCTATGACCCTCGGCGGCCACGGCGACGACATGGTACCTCTGGTCCGTTATGCCAGCGTTCAGGGCATCCCGGTCATGGAACTGCTCGAGCAGAAGTACGGCAGCGCCGCCAAGGCCGCTGAAGTTATGGAAGCCATGGTTAAGCGCACCCGTGGTGCCGGTGGTGAAGTTGTCGCCCTGCTCAAAACCGGCAGCGCATTCTACAGCCCGGCCTCTTCCGCCATCGCCATGGCGGAGTCGATTCTCAAAGACCAGAAGCGGGTTCTGCCCAGCTGCGTTTATCTCAACGGCGAATTCGGCGTCAAAGGCTACTTCGTCGGCGTTCCCACCGTCCTTGGCGAGAAGGGTGTCGAGCGTATCCTGCAGTTCAAACTGGATGCCACCGAGCAGGCCATGATGGACAAATCCGTCAATGCGGTCAAAGAACTTGTCAGCAGCATGAAGTAATTTCATGAGGTTTTGCCGGACCCAAGGAAGGGCAATGGCGACATTGCCCTTCCTTTTCTGTTGGATCCTTTATTTTTTTTACTGGAAAGTATTAATTTTGTAGCACACCACAAGGTCATGTGTTAGGATTTCGACGCTTTTTCTGGCGGTTACGCCGGCGTCAACTACCTAAAAAGGAGATCATCGGGAATGAGCAGTGCAAGAATTGAAGTCATCGAAAAGTACTGCAAGGGGTGTTCGATCTGCGTCGAATTTTGCCCGAAACAGGTACTGGAGATGGACGCTTTCGTGGTTACGGTTGCCAGGCCTCAGGACTGCATCGCTTGCATGCAATGCGAACTGCGGTGTCCTGACTTTGCCATCAAGGTACACAAAGATTAATAATTAACGGGAGGACGGTTAACGTGGCTAAAAAAGTTGCTGTTATTCAGGGGAACACTGCGTGCGCCCTGGGGGCTGTGTATGCCGGATGTAATTTTTTCGGCGGCTACCCTATCACTCCGTCTACTGAAGTTGCCGAGGTCATGTCCGAGCAACTTCCCAAGGTTGGCGGTAAATTTATTCAGATGGAAGACGAGATCGGAGCAATCGCGTCCTGCATCGGCGCTTCACTGGCCGGCTCCAAAGCCCTGACTGCGACCTCGGGTCCTGGTGTCTCCCTTAAGCAAGAACTGATCGGCTATGCCTGTATCGCCGAAGTCCCTCTTGTCATCATCAACGTCATGCGCGGTGGTCCGTCGACCGGCATGCCGACCGGCCCCGGCCAGTCCGACGTGCAACAGGCCAAATGGGGTACCCATGGCGATCACGCGACCATCGCGTTGGTTCCCTCCACCATTCCGGAAATCTTCTCCGAAACGGTTCGTGCTTTCAATCTGGCTGAAAAATACCGCATGCCGGTACAGGTACTGTTCGATGAGATCGTTGGCCACATGCGTGAGCCGATCGAGTTCCCCGAGCCGGGCGAACTGGAAGTCATCAACCGTACCGCCCCCTCCGTTCCGCCGGAAAAATACAAGCCTTACGACACCTCCTTTGGAGATGTACCGCCCCTGGCCGCCTTCGGCAGCGACTATCGCTTTCACGTCACTGGCCTGAACAAAGCCCAAGACGGCTTCCCGACCACCAAGGCCGAATACGTTGACGCCGAAGAGCGCCGTCAGGTTCGCAAGGTGGAATCCCCGGAGAATGCTGCCGCCATCGAGAAGAACGAAGAATACAAATGTGACGACGCCGAGGTGTTGATTTTTGCCTACGGCTCTACTGCCCGTAGTGCTCGCTACGCGGTCAACAAGCTGCGTGAAGAAGGCATCAAGGCCGGCCTGTTCCGCCCGATCACCCTCTGGCCCTTCCCCGAGAAGAGAGTCGCAGATCTGGGTAAGCAGGTTAAAGGCATCGTCGTTCCGGAAATGAACCTGGGGCAGATGATTTTGGAAGTTGAGCGTGTCACCAAAGGCAGCTGTGCCCTTGGCGGTGTCCACCGGGTTGACGGCGAGCCGATCAATCCCGACCAGATTATGAGTAAGGTCAAGGAGGTAATGTAATGTCGTACGATTACGAGAAGTGGATCCGTCCCGGGAAACTTCCCCACATCTGGTGCCCCGGATGCGGCCACGGGATTGTCATGAAAGGCCTGATCCGGGCTTTGGACATTTGCGGCCTGGAAAAAAATAATACCGCCATCGTTTCCGGTATCGGTTGCGCCAGCCGTCTCCCCGGTTACATCGATGCCTGCACCCTGCACACCGCTCACGGACGTGCCGCCGCTTTCGCCACTGGCGTTAAGATGGCCAAGCCGGAAATGACCGTGATCTGCTGCGGCGGCGACGGCGACGGTACCGCCATCGGCGGTAACCACTTCATCCATGCCTGCCGGCGCAACATCGATATGACCTATGTGTTGCTGAACAACCATATCTACGGCATGACCGGTGGTCAGTTCTCGCCCTGCACCCCGACCGGCGCCAAAGCCTCCACCACGCCTTACGGCAACCCTGATCCGATTTTCGACATCAGCAAGCTGGCCATCGGCGCCGGTGCTACCTTTGTCGCCCGCACCACCGCTTTCCATGCCACCCAGATTGACAAATTGATCGCCGAAGGCATCAAGCACAAGGGGATGGCTGTGATCGAAGTTGTCGACGATTGCCCCACCACTTACGGTCGTCGTAACAAATTCCGCAGCGTTGTGGATATGATGAAGGTTCTCAAGGACACGGCCGTACCGGTTGCCGCCGCCGCCAAGATGACTGCCGAGCAACTCGAGGGCAAGCTCCTGACCGGTGTTCTTTACAAAGAAGACAAGCCCGAGTACTGCGAACAGTACGCCAAGATTATTGCCAAAGTCAAAGGCGCCTGATTCGGCAAACCGTGAACTAAGGAGAGTGTAAAAATGGCTGAAAGATATGAAATCCGGTTTTCCGGGGCTGGCGGCCAGGGTCTGATCACCGCCGGCATCATCCTTGCCGAGGCGGCCGCCATCGTCGAAAAACGGCATGCCGCGCAATCCCAGAGCTACGGCCCTGAGGCTCGTGGCGGTGCATCCAAGTCTGAGGTTATCATTTCCGATGGCCCAATCGACTACCCGAAAGCGACCATTGTCGACGCCTGTCTGGCCATGACTCAGGAATCCGCTGACAAATACGCCAACGGCATCAAACAAGGTGGTATCCTGCTGATCGACACAGACTTCGTCAAAAACGAACCCCAGGGTGATTTCAAAACCTACAAGATGCAGATCACCCGTACCGCCAAGGAAGAGCTTGGCCGCGAAATCGTTGCCAACGTTGTCGCCCTTGGTGCCATGATTGCTTTGACCGGCGTGGTTTCCCGTGAAGCCGGGGAAACAGCGGTACTGGCCAAGGTTCCTGAAGCCTTTGTTGACCTCAACAAAAAAGCTTATGCCCTTGGTTTCGAAAAAGGCAAAGCGCTGCTGGCTTAATCACTAACCAGTAGACTTTCCTGAAGGAACGAAAAAGCCCGGCGGTGATCCCGCCGGGCTTTTTCGTCTTCAATTTGGATAACGGAAGCGCTCAGCCCATCCGGGTGACGAAATCGACCGCGCGGGCGACGTCATCTTTACAGCCGATGAATACGGGCGCGCGGTCTTCGATGCTTTGCGGTTGCAGATCGAGAATAGAAACGCTCCCGGTGGAGGCTGCGCCCCCCGCCTGCTCAACCAGGTAGGCCATGGGATTGAGTTCGAAAATCAGCCGCAGCTTACCGTTGGCGGCGTTTTTGAGATGGGGATACATAAAAATCCCCTTCCCCTTCATCAAAATCTGGTTAATGTCAGGAACGAAACCACCGCTATAGCGCAGCTTGGCCCCTCGTGCCTCCAGATCCTGGACGAAGGCCTCGGTGCCGGCACTGTAAAGATTGCGTTGCCCGCCCGGCGCGTAAATGCCGCCGGCCTGGGACATAGTCACATTCTCCCGCACCAGGGTATATTCCATCAGGGCATTCATGGCGAATTCATGAACGCCGCGCCCCGTTGAGTAAACCAGGGTATTGCGTGGTCCATAGAGGATGTACATAGCCGCGACCTGATTGCGCCCCGGTTGCAGCAGATTGCCCCCCTCGAAGATAGAGACGATGGTGCCCACGGCAAGATTGACATCGACCAGCGAGGAGCCGTCGAGGGGGTCGAAGGCGACCGAATACTTCCCCTCATAGTCACTGGAAACAGGAATGATGTCAGGGGTTTCTTCCGACAACATATTGGCGACAACCCCTGAATTAGTCAGGCGCTTACGCAGGATGCGGTCGGAGAGGACGTCCAGGGCAAGCTGTTCTTCGCCATAGAGGTTGGATGTTCCCGCAACCCCCAGATCCCCGGTGCGGATCGAATTGACGATGTACTTGGAGGCATCGGCGATCTCGCAGATCAGGCGAGTCAGGTCGCGATTTTCACCCACCTCACGCAAATGCCGGCGCAGATCAATCTGAAATTTGGTCTTACCGGGTTCTACCATCGCTTTCTCCTTCCGCACCTGAAGTTATAAATTAGTTTAGTAATTTTGAAATTTTAAATCAAAACCCCGTGACCGGCAAGGACAAACACCTCAAGGATAGACGCAAAACATTGACTTAGAATTCCATAATGATATTATCGAGGCAAAATTTTTTCTTATTCAGGGAGGAACCAAATGCAAGAAGAGAATGAACCGAAAACCGAGAAAAAATCGAATATCGAAGAAATGTGGAATACAGCGCTGAAAACGACTCAGGATACGGTCAAGAGCCTCGTTCGCCCGGCGACCTGCTATGTGCAGGCGGCCCAAAAGAAAATCGAACTGACCATCCTCTCCCGCAAAATTGCCATGGCGCAAAGTGATCTGGGCAAACGAATCGACCAGGCCCGGGACAACCAGGTGGCCAACGTTTTCGAGGATGCCGAGGTCAAGGCGGCCCTGGAAACTCTCGACCCGCTGAAAAAGACCGCCGCCAAATTGAAGGAGGAAATCGACAATCTCCAGAATCAGGTCTGTCCTGCCCCCCCCGAAGACAACGAACCCAAAGCGTAAGCCGTAAAAAAGGCCCCTGAATCAGGGGCCTTTTTTCATTCAACGCATATGTTTTCGTGGTCGTGGAACGCTGTGCAGGTGTTCGTCCTTATATTCGCGATCCCGTTTGCGCAGTGACTCGCAAATGTCGTTTTCCGCCGCCACAAGCTCGGCGGCGTGCTGATCCATGATTTTGAGGGATTCTTCCAAATGATCGAGCGGCCGATTGGATTGCGGGGTGACCAGAGGATTTTCACTGCGATTCACTTCGGTCATGACTACTCCTTCCTCCTGGGCCTTCGGCCCCTTCAACCCCGTGCCGAAGGGTACCGGCGGCCTTTAAGCGACATCTATCGGAAGTCAGTATAGCACAGGGACGATATCTTGCCCGCCCCCCTTCCCTGTTCATGGCCGGAGTCCATTTTGCAGAACCTGGACCATCTCCTCGTGAATCAAGCCGTTGCTCGCCAAACATTCCTGACCGTAAATATCATAGGGCCGACCGGAAAAATCACTGAGCCGCCCCCCGGCCTCCTCCACCAGAAGCTTGCCGGCGGCCACATCCCAGGGTTTGAGCTTCATCTCCCAGTAGCCATCAAAGCGGCCGGCAGCGGTACAGGCCAGGTCGAGACTGGCGGAACCGGCCCGGCGACAAGCGCGCGCCGCCCGCTGAAAATTAACGAAATGATCGAAATTATTAACCGGGCTGGTCTTGCGATCATAGGGAAACCCGGTCGCCAGAAGGGAGTTGGCTAACTGATCGGCCGCGGAGACCCGCAGGGGGTAATCATTGAGAAAGGCGCCGGCGCCTTTCTCTGCAACGAACATTTCCTGGGAAACGGGATTAAAGACGACACCGAGCCGAATCTCCCCGGCGACCTCCAGGGCGATGGAGACAGCGAACCAGGGGAAGCCGTGGGCATAATTGGTGGTGCCGTCCAAGGGATCGATAATCCAGCGGTAATGGGAATCGGTCGACCCGTAATCGCCTTCTTCGGCGAGGATGTCGTGGCGGGGAAAGGTCCCGCGTAAAACTTCGACAATAGCCACTTCAGCGAGACGGTCCGCTTCCGTCACCAGATCGACCTCCCCCTTGTGACTGACGGCGATGCCTCGCTGGAATTTTTCCAACAGAATTTCTCCCCCTCGACGGGCCGCCGCTACCGCAATCGCTTTCATCGCTCCCTCACCCTCGCTGGTCGACGGATTCCGCCGAAGAATAATCCTGCTCCTCACACCACAGCCGGGTCGCACTGACCACGGCCACTGGAATGCAGGCAAACTGGAGAAAAGGAATCGCCAGCAACGCCAGGACGCCCGCGCCGAAACCAAGCATGGTGGTTTTACGCGCCAGAATGTAACGTCGCTGTTCGGTAAAATTCAGGCGCTTACGGGAAAAAACGAAACCCATGTATTCCACTACCAGAAAGAAGAGGGTCAACAAAACCGCTAGAACCGAATAGAGCAGGCTGCCGAAGACCGGTAGCAGATTGAGCAGCAACAGGGCCAGCATCGCAAAGACGAAGAGGGAGATTTTTTTTACCTCCACCGCCAGGGTGGCCAGGGCATCGCGACCGAAGGTCGCAAGGGAAAAGGGCTCCTCGTCCCGTTGGCCGGATATCAGGTTTTCCGTCCGCTCCGAAAGGAGATCATTGAAGGGCGAGGCGACGAGATTGCCGATGACGGTGAAGGAAAAGAAGACCACCACCGTCGTCACCGCCACCGCGATGATCCAGAGAAAATAATAGAGCGTGGCCCAGTACCAGGCCTCTCCCCGGGGGATCAGCTGAACAACGCTGTCGTTGAAGAAATCCATGCCGAGATAGACCGACCCGGAAAAGACCACCAGGTTGATCAGAAAGGGGATGAGAACATACTTCCACAGGCTGGGATGACGCAGCAGAAAGCGCGCGCTCTGCCAATGGGAAAAAAATCCCCGGGAAAAATTGCCGACCGGACGAACTGCGGCGGAAATGACCATAGGACAGACTCCTTGCAAAAGTGATTCGCGGCTCATCCTAGCACAAGCTGGCCATCAACACCAATCGCCCGGTCGGCGAGCGTGCGCACGAAGAGGGTGCCGCATCCCCCATCCGCCTGGATGCGCCAGGCATTGGCGCGGCGGGCGTTGACCCCCTGCGCCGACAGCCAGGCGTGGAGTTCGTCGACACGGGCGGAATCGGGACTGACAAAAGCGGAATCGGGCACGGGATTGCAGGTCAGCAGATGCAGGGTCAGTTCGGGAAAGCGTTGAAAGAGCGGCAACAGCTCCGTGAATTCCGCCGGAGAATCGTTGATCCCGGCGAGCAGCAGATAATTGATCCCCAGCTTGCGTCGGCGGCGCCGGGAGATCCCGGCCAGGGTCTCCTGCAGAACCGAGAGCACCTCGCCCAACTCCGCCCCTCGGGGAATCAGGCGCCGGTGGGTGGCAGCGCGACCGGCATGGAGGGAGAGCATCAGCCCATTGTGCGGCAGGCGGATCATTTCCCTGAAGAGCGGCGTAGGGCTGCCGGTGGTGGTGAGGGACAGGGGCAGATTAAGACTTCGGCAGACTTCGAGAAACTCCACTACTGCCGAAAAATTATGCAACGGCTCACCGACGCCGGACAGAGTCAGGCGCTTGGGCACGATCCCCAGGGCGCGTGCCCCTTCGATCTGCGCCCAAAGTTCGGCGACGCTGAGATTGCGCAGTAGTCCTCGAGAGCCCGAGGCGCAAAAGGGACAGCCGACGGCGCACCCGGCCTGACTGGAAATACACAGGGTGCCGCTGCCATAATAGACCGCCTCGACGGCGAGACCGTCCGTAAGCGGGACGAGAAATTTGCTGTTGTTCGACATCCGTTCCAGACTCACCTTTCGCAAAAAAAATCCGCCACCCATTATAGTCGGGTGGCGGCAGGCTGTCGACCAAAGGTCGAAGCGGCGAGCTGGAAACTTTTTCAGAAGGCGAAGGAAAGGGTGATTCCACCGACAGTTTCGCTGTCGATCCGATCCTTGGACTCGTCACTGATCGGGGAAGAGAAGAGGAAGGACGGGCTGATGGAAACATTTTCGTTGACGGCATAGTCGAGGCCGACACTCAGTTCATAGTTGTGCCAGTCGCTGTAATCGCCCACGGCGTAATCGCTTTCCTGATTGTAGCCGACCAAGGCACCGAGACTCAGGGAGAGGCCTTCGGCCAGATCGAAGCCGTGGCCGACGGCGGCGGTCACAAACAGTCCGTCCTCTTTGCATTCATCCCAATCGTAGTAAACCTTCAGGGTCGGTTCGAGAATGGTGTTCAGAGACAGGCCGACATAGGCTTCGTTGGTATCGGGGTAGTTATCCCCATTATCGTCATCCGTATTGAGATTGTAATAAATGTTGCCGATGCTGAGCGAAACGGTGTCATTGAGACTGAAGGTGTAATCGAGGGTGATGTCGGTTTCGGTCGCTTCGCCCGACTTGAAGGTTGGCTTGTCATCATTGGCCTGAATGTTGGTCCAGTAGCTGAGGGTAAAGCCCTTGTGGCTCAGGTCCATCCCCCCCTGGATGACGCCGCCACTACCGCTGAGATCGTAGCCTCTCCACAGATACTTATCGAAGAAGCCGACATAGGCGCCGCCTTCCACCTCCACGGCGGCCGAGGACGGGCCGGGACAGGTTACAGCAAAAACCGCGGCCGCGCATAAAAACACCCACATTTTTTTCATGTTCATTCCTCCTGGTTAAGGGTAAGGATTGGACGTCACTGACTTCAGTTGATATTCCGCCCCTGAAAGTAGGGATAAGCCTCCATACCGATCTCGGCCACGTCGCTGCCGACATACTCTTCTTCCTCGGAAACCCGCAGACCGACGGTGTACTTGATCGCCAGCCAGACCAGACTGCTGCAGATCGAGACGAAAGCACCGATGGCGACCACGCCGAGCAGCTGGGTCAGGAAGCTGGTTTCGCTGTTGCTGAAGGGGACCGCCAGGGTTCCCCAGATGCCGCAGACCAAGTGGACGGAAAGGGCGCCGACCACGTCGTCGACTTTGAGCTTGTCGAAAAAGGGGACCGCCAGTACCACCAGCAGACCACCCACGGCGCCGATGAGAATCGCGCCCCCCGGCGAAGGGGCCGCCGGACCGGCGGTGATGCTGACCAGACCTGCGAGGGCGCCGTTCAAGGCCATGGTAACGTCAACCTTTTTGTAGAGGAGCTGCACCAGGATCATCGACGCAATCATCCCGCCGCAGGCCGCGAGGTTGGTGTTGATGTAGACATTGGCCTGTTCGATCGCGCTGCCGGCGCTGCCTAAAGCCAGGGCGCTGCCGCCGTTGAAGCCGAACCAGCCCATCCAGAGGATGAAGGTACCGATGGTCGCCAGGGTCAGGTTGGAGCCGGGAATGGGATTGACCCTCCCGCCCTTGCCGTATTTGCCCTTGCGGGCACCGAGGATGACGGCGCCGGTAAGGGCCGCCCAGCCGCCGACGGAATGGACCAGGGTCGAGCCGGCGTAGTCGGAAAACCCCAGTTCGCTCAGCCAACCGCCGCCCCACACCCAGGATCCCTGGATGGGATAGATGAGGCCGGTGAGAACGACGCAGAAGAGCAGAAACGACCAGAGCTTGATCCGCTCGGCGACACAGCCGGAAACGACCGAGCAAGCGGCGCCGCAGAAGACCATCTGAAAAAACCAGTCGGAACCAGCGGAGTACTTGGCCGCGTAATCTCCAGCCAGTGCCGCCGAATCGTCCGCCGCCCACAGACCGAAACTGCCCATGATGCCGCCGTCGACGCCGGTGTACATGAGGTTGTAGCCGACTAGGTAGTAGAGGATGCCGGCGATGCCGAAAAGGGAGATGTTCTTGAGACAGATGGTGGCCACATTCTTCGTCCGAACCAGGCCCGCTTCGAGCATGGCGAAACCGGCGGCCATCCACATGACCAGCACGCCGCTGATCAAGAAGGAAAAGGTGTTGAGGATATAGGCCACCTCCGTCAGGGGCGCCTCCTCGGCCAGGACCGGCCAGGGCAAGGCCAGGAGCAGCCCGAACCCGATGTACTTGAAGAACCTTTTCATGTCGCTTCCTCCTGCTTGGTCAAGGTAATGAGAGACGGAAAGCGTCCGCCTGCCTGTTCGTTCTCGCACCGGGAGGAGGCCTGCCTCCCACCTTCCCGGCATATCGCCGAAGCCGCCGTGCTTTGACATGCTCTTTAGCATCAGCAATGCCAAAAATAAAAAGCATTTATTTTCACATAGTTGCATAAACATGAGGATATTTTCCGCCTAAAATACGGGCAGCATAAAGGGGCTCTGCCATTTAACCGGGCAGAGGAGAAGCGTGAAACAAAGGGTTCCTGATACCGGGAGAGGTGCAGGCTGTAGTTGGAAATTTTTCTTGTCAGAAGCCCGAGGCTGTGGCTATACTCAAATCAACCTGAAAGACTCTCTACCCTGCATGTGTGGTCAGAACGCCCGAGCGGAATAATTTTTTTACGGGATCGATTCAGGGGCGTTGTGAGCCAGCCCACCTCGAGTGGGACGCCTGATATGCCTACAAGAGATTCCACCTTTTTGGGACTCGCTGGAGGCCCAATGACCCACGGCAGGCGTGGAGAGTTTTCGGAAAAAGCGCTCACCACCAAGGGGGGCGCTTTTTGTTTTCCCACAAAAAAAGTCGAGGCGCAGTTCGCCTCGACTTGCTGATTTTTATAGGTCCGCTTCAGTGCAAAAAGAAAAGCCCTCCCCCGCCCTTTCTCCAGCGACCCCTCAGGAAAGATCTGTTCCGATGGAAACTGAAAACACCAACGCCCCTTTACGTATCCAACTGCCCGACAAGGAAATCATCCTGATCGGCACCGCCCATATCTCCCAGGCTTCCGTCGACCAGGTCCGGCAAGTCATTGAAACGGAACACCCCGACGCCGTCTGCGTGGAACTCGACGCCCAGCGCCTGCAATCCCTGCGCAACCGCAACCAGTGGGAATCGCTCAATGTCATCCAAGTCATCAAAAAAGGCCAGGCGCCCTTTCTGATGGCGAACCTGGCCCTGGCTTCCTACCAGAAGCGCATGGGACTGCAAACGGGAGTCAAGCCGGGGGCCGAACTGGCCGCCGCCGCCGACCTCGCCGAAGAGAAGCAGATTCCGGTGGCGCTGGTGGATCGCGACATCCGCACCACCTTGCTTCGCGCCTGGCGCAAGACCGGACTGTGGAAGAAGATGAACCTGCTCGCCACGTTGCTGGCCGGCATCTTTGAAAAAACCGAGATCGACGAAAAAGAGCTGGAGCGCCTGCGCCAAAGCGACACCCTCTCGTCCATGCTGGAAGAGATGGGCACCATTCTCCCCTCGGTCAAAACCATTCTGGTGGATGAGCGCGATACCTATATGGCCCACCACATCCGCAACACTCCCGGCAAGAAAGTCGTCGCCGTGGTCGGCGCCGCCCATCTGCCCGGCATCAGCCGACAGTTGACGGAGAACATTTCCGACGGGACCATTGCCGAGATCTCGACTATCCCCGAAAAACCCGCCGCCTCGAAAATCGTCCCCTGGCTTATCCCCGCCCTGGTCGTTCTGCTCTTTGTCGGCGGCTTCCTCTTTGGCGATCCCGAAAAAATCGCCGATGCCGCCCTCGCCTGGATTCTCGCAACTGGACTGCTCTCGGCGCTCGGTTCGCTCCTCGCCTTCGGCCATCCCCTGACCATTCTCGCGTCGTTTCTCGGCGCCCCCATCACCACCCTGCATCCCGCCATCGGCGTCGGTTTCATCACCGGCATCGTCCAAGCCTTCGTCGCCGCGCCGACGGTGCGCGACCTGGAGAGGGTGCCCGACGACATGACCTCGGTGCGCGGCTGGTGGGGCAACCGCATGACCCGGGTGCTACTGGTATTCTTCTTTTCCTCCTTCGGTGCCTCAGCAGGAACGCTGATCGCCTTCGGTTGGCTGAAGGATCTGTTCTGAGGATCAGTTCCGATACCGCCAGAGATCCAACGCCGTCTGCATATCCTGATCCCGCTGATAGTAATCCGGGCGAAACTGCATAACGCCGGCGTCATCGACCCAGGCGGTCCAGTAGAGAATTCGGATGGGGAGAGGCTCTCTGAGAGAGACCTGCCGGGGTATCCTCTGGTTCATCGCCGTCTCCAACTCTTCTTCTGTCCAGCCCTGGGGTTCGAGCAGATAATGGGCCAGTTCAAAAGGACGCTCAACCCGGATACAGCCGGAACTGAACAACCGGACTCGGCGCTTGAAGAGATGGCGGGCCGAGGTGTCGTGCAGATAGATGGCCAAGCGGTTGGGAAACATGAACTTGACCCGCCCCAGAGGATTCCAGGGGCCGGGTTTCTGGCGCAGCGCGCCCGGAAAGTTGTTCGCCGTCACCGTACTCCAGTCGATGCCGGCAGGATCGATGGTCGCTGCGGAATTGTTCCAGGAGACGATTTCAAAGTTTTTTTGTGCGAGATACCCCGGGTTACTGCGGATCAGCGGCAGCTTGTCCTCACGCAGGATAGTCGGCGGGACATGCCAGTAGGGTGCAAGCTCCAGATAGGTCATCGTTCCAAAAAAGACCGGAGTTTTGCGATACCCGGTGCCGACGATCACCGCCATGTCCATGACCGTCTTCCCTTCATCCACTACCTTCATGGTAAAGTCGGCGATATTCACTTCGAGATAACGGGATGGCGCCGGCTTCGGCAGCCAACGCCAGCGCTCCAGATTCCATTCGATCTGCCGCACCCGCTCCTCCACCGACACGTTCAGTTCCGCCAACGTCGCTGGCCCAACCACCCCGTCGACCTCCAACCCGAGCAGCGCCTGAAAATCTCTCACCGCTTGCAACAACTCCCCAGCCAACAGATCGTCCGGCTCGTTTTCCGGCCAGACCCGAGCCGAGGTCGCCTGCAGACGCTCTTTAATCTGCCGCACCCGGTCATGGCGCATGCCGGGGCGCAGGGTTTCCCCCGGCTCGACCTTCGGCCAGCCCCCCGCCGTCGCCAAGCCCCGGTAAATCTCAAGCTGCTCCATCAGCCGGATGTATCCTGGATCCTTCGGCACCAAAGCCGCCAGCGTCTCGGCGAAGCGATTTCCCCGCAAGCTTTCCTCCAGCAGAAGCGCCGGATCCGTTTCATTGTCGCCGAGCTCCGGCGCTTCGCGCAGATGAGCAAAGGCCATACGTCCCACCAGATGGTCCCGCGCGTAGACGAGAAAGGCATCCGTCAACAAAAGTTCGAGACGGGCCATCATGCAGGGTTCACAGAGCATGCCGTGACGGGGCATTGCCTCGGCCAGGGCCAGCAGTTCGGCAATTTCCTCGGTGTGGTAATCCTCCGGACACAAGCCTTCCGCCGAACTCTCGCGCAAGGCATCGAGCAATATCCGGGCTTGGGGCAAAGGCCCATGATTGCCGACCCAAAGTGGCACACCTTGACGTCGGGCATAGAAATCGGGAATGGAGGGTTCTAGGCGGACTTCGCCGGAGGCAAGGATCAGCCTTTCGGTGGCACGGACCGGCTCAAGAAGCGTGACCAGCTCACCTTGAACCTGTTCGGCAAGGGAGAAGGCGTGGGAAGGGATGGGAGAAAAACCGAAAAGAACAACGAAGAAAAACAGGAGGACAACAACCAAGCGCATTAAATTCCCCTCGACATAGGTTCAGATTTACAGAAAACAGACAAAAAGGGACAAGGATCATCAGAAAACAGGTATTTTATTCATGATACTCGCCGATCCATTCCGCCGCCAGCCCATTTCTGAAAATATGCCCGGAATTTTTACACAAAAAAAGAGAGGAGCCAAAAACTCCTCTCGGGGGGATGAATAGGAAAGATCCCGGGGCAAAACGCGAAAACGTTTACAAACCTGCCGGGCAAGGGGTTCCGGGCAAATTCCGGGAGAGACCGCTGTCTCTCCCGGAATCGTTCTCGTTACCGGCAAGCCTTGTTCTTGGCGCAGCCGGGGTCGGCGCAGTCGGTGAGACCGTCGCCGTCGTTATCGAAGCCGTCTCTGCAGGTCGCTGCCTGACCTTCCGTTCCGCAGCCATCGATGCCGAGGCAATCGGAGTCGGCGCAGTCGACCTTGCCGTCCTGATCATTATCGATGCCGTCGGTACAGACCTCGCTCACCGGCGCCGGGCAGATGGGATCGGCAGAGCAATCGGAGTCGGCGCAGTCGATCAGACCGTCCTTATCGTTATCGAGACCATCGTCGCAAATCTCCACGGGGCTCGGCACCACGGTCTCGGCCGGAACCGGATAGAAGCGCAACACGAACTGACCGGGGGTGGGCCACTTGGTATTGTCGCCGGTCGTGATGTAATAGGTCAGACCCAGGTTGGCCAAATCGTCGATAAGCCCAGTGGCGTAGCGCGAGTTGGCTTGCCAGGCGGCGATGGTTTCGGCGGAAACCGGTTTTTTCACACCGTCAGAAGGATAGGGGACACCGTTTGCGTCAACCCCGGCCTGACTGCGATAGGTGACCCATTGCCCCTCACAGTAACCGGCTTCCAGAATCGGATCGGTGACGACGAAGTTGCCTTCACAATTGGCCATTAGGGCATTATCGGTATCCGGATTGTCATCGTCGTCGTAGAAATAGCCGAAGGGAACGCCCTCGCTCGGATTCCAGTCGCCGAACAAATTGGAATAATTGGTTGAAAGAGCACCGGTATAAATCTCGTCTTCAAGGGCGTAAAGCAGATAGCTGAAGCGGGTCGTCGGATCGAAATAACCGGTTTCCGGATGATACTTGTCGGCCGGTCCGGCCAGACCCTGGGAGAAATAGGCCGAAAGCGTCTCGGATTTCTGCGTCGCGGAAGAGGTCAAGCGGGTGAAATAGGCGCCGCGATTCGTGGAGAACCCAAGACCGTCACCGGCTTTGGACTTGACGAACTGCCCGTTGACGATGAAGCCGAGTTCGGCGCGGAATCCTTTCCACTTGCCGTCGGTGGCATTGGTCAATTTCTGCATGGACTTGTAGCTGCTGGTGCTTCCTGTAATCGCGGAGAAATAAACGTCAAGAACTTCGCCATTGTAACCTTTAAGTTTCCAACGCTTACTTGACTGCAAGGGATCGGAACACATCTTGTCGGAGAAATCGTAGGGATTGTAGCCGGTGGTCATGATGCACTTCTCGCCGGTGACGTCATCCTGATTGACGACCTTCATCCCCGGCGCCTTGACGTCCGACTCCTCCCAGGTAATCGCGCCGTTGCTGGCAGTCTTCTGGGTGTTGGTGTAGATCGTGCTGGCATAGGTAACCCCTTCGACATGCGGTGGGGGCGCGATGGTGACATTGCTCAGATCCCAGCCGGTAATGACGCCAGCCTGGGCCGTGGCAGCGGTGAACAATGAGAGTCCCAAAAGAGCGACCAATTTCTTCGTATAACTTCTCTTCATTTTTTCCTCCTCGTTTTCTCTTCGTTTATGGATTTTTCTTCGTCATTTCTAACGAAGCCACCCTCCCCCTCGCCTACCTCCTTTCCGGCTTCTGTAATATGGTCTTAAAAAAGGTCAGGCCGAAGCATCAACCCGACGTCGATTTCAGTGACTAATGGGTGCAAGGACAATGCCCAACTCTCGAAAAAGACGACAACCCCTTTAATTCAATGGATATTTTTCAAGAGCAGACATGTTTTGAGCATATCAAAACAGCGCAACCAAAGTTGCGGACTAAGCGGTCAATCATTCTTTCATCAGCAGGAAATGGGCCGGAAAAGCCAATGCAACCACAGCTGACAAAGGCAACTATGGTTGCATTGTTTATTTCAAGCAGGGCCGCATAGTGAATCAGCTTGCGGAGCAAGGTGCCTGGAATTATTAGGATCGGCTTAATAACACGCCTTCATCCGCAGTTCAAGAAAAAACGGGAGGAGCTTGATGCCCCTCCCGTAATCACAACGCGATATTTTCTGCTAACTGTTACCTAGCGGCACACCCTGTTCTTGGCGCAGCCAGGGTCGGCACAGTCGGTCAGCCCGTCGCCGTCGTTGTCGAACCCGTCGGAACAGGTCGCGGTCGTGTTTTCCGCAACACAGAGGCCGACCCCCAGACAGTCGCTGTCGGCGCAGTCGATCTGGCCGTCGCCGTCGTTGTCCAGGCCGTCATCGCAGATCGCTTCCGTCGTATCGAGACATAGCGGACTACTGTCGCAGTCGCCGTCGGCGCAATCGGCCTGGCCGTCACCGTCGTTATCCAGCCCGTCACCACAGATCTCGGCGACCAACTCCCGGTCGTACATCGGATCGATCCGGCCGTTGAGGTCGCGGTCGGGATAGCCCAGGTCGGCGAAGCTCAGGTACTTGCTGCCGGCGTTGGCCCCGGCGTATTCGTCGGCGGTGTAATGACAGGCGTAGCAGGCATCCCCGGTAAAGGCGGTATTGCTCTTGATGGCGTGGCTCAGGGTGATGAAGGAGGTCACTTCACCGAAGAAGGGCGAGAGTTGATCCATGTTCGGCGGTACCCACATGCCGAAGAAGTTCCCCGACCACATCCCCTGCCCGGCCGTTTCCAGCGGCGTGCCGACCGGGGCATAGCCCAGGTCGAGAGCCATCTTGCCGAGGCCGACGTTGATCGCCTTGGCGATGCCGGGATAGGTGGCGGCGCTCTGCGGGCCCGGTACCGGCGAGCCGAGCACGGTGCCGGCTTCGCTCAGGAAGATCTTGCGGTCGATCTGCAACATCATCGGGAAGTTGTTGAGCATCGCCGCCATATCCGGACGCGCCGCCCAGTAGCCGGCGGGGGTGGGATATTGCGGGTCGATGAAGCCGAACTCGATGAACTTCGGCCAGTTCTGCTCGTAAAAGTACTTCATCGAAGCCGGCCAGGTGCCGTTCATCAGGTCGAAGCTGCCGTCCCGGGGCGGACCCGGCGAGGGTGTAATTTAGTTTGTGTAAATGGCCATTCCGGGGTACACCAGCCCCCCACCCTCTGAGGAGCCCAAATGGCCATCGAAAAAGAACTTCTTGACCGCCTGTTTGCCGATTTCAAGTACACCAA